>NZ_JAKUFF010000068.1:0-22366 GCF_022663305.1 Bacillus cereus group sp. BfR-BA-01408
ATAATGCATTCGTTTTTGACGGTGGTAAAGCAAAGTAAAACTCAACGTTTTGTTCTTTTAAAAACTGAGACAAATCGTTTATAGCAGGCATAGATTGGTCAATTTCATTATATTTTTTTGTCCACGCCGGGTTTTTCAGGAGCCATTTATCATCAGTTAAAATAATGTCGTTAATGAGAGATTTGCCCATATTAATTTGAGCAATTGTATAGTTTTTAATAAGCTCATCTCGTCCGATTAGTTGATCATTTGTGTATGTTTCGACATCTTTAAAGAAGCTACCAGTTAGGAGAGCTTCTTTCGTAAGTGCTGGTTTTTGAGCGAGCGGCCGATTTTCAACTGGTGAAATGTCTCGGTCTGTTTTGAGTAACGATAATATGCCAAATGAAAAGATAATGGTGAGAAAACCGATAAACAGGATGAGGTTCCCCAATTTTTTCATAATAACTTTTCCTTCCTACATCAGTTAAAACCTGAAATAAATAAATGGATTATATGTTGAGTTAATCAAGTACATAACCGAAATCATAAATAATGTTAGTAATAATATAGGACGTACAAATTGCATTGTGAACATATACGTTTTTGGCGCAAGTTCTAGTATGTTTTTCATTCTTTTTAAAATTGGTGTCGCTGCGATAAAGGCAATGAGAAATACGATAATGTATTCATGTACGTATAACATCGTATTGTCATCGATGAAAGATTGGCTGCTTATGCCGAACATCGCTTTTAAATATTGGAACGAGTAAGCGAAGTTGTCAGCTCGGAAGAAGACCCAACCGATCATAACGATTAGTAATACGTATGCATGTTGCAGCGGCTTCCATAGTTTGTTTAATATTTTTTCGAATCCAGCTTTTTCAATTGAAATAATAAAGCCGTAATATAAGCCCCAGGCGATAAATGTCCAGCTCGCCCCGTGCCATAAACCAGTTAACCCCCATACGATGAAAAGGTTACGATAATTCGCTAGTTTTGAAACGCGGTTTCCGCCGAGCGGGATATATATGTAATCGCGGAACCAAGAGCCGAGTGTAATATGCCATCTTCTCCAAAACTCTGAAATAGATTTAGAGATGTACGGATAGTTGAAGTTTTTCGGGAAATCAAATCCGAACATTTTTCCAAGTCCGATTGCCATATCAGAGTATCCTGAGAAATCGAAATAAATTTGCAGGGTATAGGCGATAATACCAATCCATGCCGTTCCAACACTCATTTCAGATGGTGGTAAGGCAAAGATTTTATCAGCGACGAATCCAACTTGGTTAGCGATTAATATCTTTTTTGCTAGTCCGAGAACGAAAATTTGAATACCTTCTGTGAATCGTTCAAAAGAATGGATGCGCGTTTTAATTTGCTCAGCGACAATATTGTAACGAACAATTGGTCCGGCAATAAGCTGAGGGAAAATAGATATATATAGCGCTAAGTTAAGTGGATTTTTTTGAACATCCCCATCTTTACGGTATATATCGATGACATAGGACATCGCTTGGAATGTATAAAATGAAATTCCAATTGGTAGTGGAATAGGTTCCACATGAATAGATAAGTGCAATACGTTGTTTAAAATGTCTGTGAAAAATGAAATATACTTAAAATAAGAAAGTAATAGTATATTTCCGACTATAGCTATAATTAAAAATGTGACTTTCATATTTTTTCGTTTATCATAATGATGCACGAGTAGGCCGAAGCAGTAGTTTAATACGATGGAAAAGAGCATTAAAAGAACGAAACGTGGTTCGCCCCATGCATAGAAAATTAAACTAAATGCAAGTAATACGAAATTACGTAGCTCGGCACGCACTATAAAATAGAAAAATAATACGAGAGGTAAAAAGATAAATAAGAAAATCGAACTACTAAATACCAAAGGACTCTCCTCACTTTTTCGAAATACATTTCGTAAAAAAAAACGACATATCTATTATATATTCTTTTTTATAATAGTGCCTTTAATATTTTAGCATGTTAATAATTCGATTAAAATAATTATCCTATATAATAGAAGGAAAGCGGTATGGAATCCTTTTGACACCCACTATCTGGATAAGATAAGATGAATAAGGTGTGATTTGTTTAGAAGGGAAGAGATGGTGTGTTATTTAACTCGTTTGAGTTTATTTTTTTATTTTTACCGATAGCATTTCTTTTATATTTTTTATTAAATAAATTTGGACAAACTACTTTAGCGAAAGCTTGGCTTGTCGCAGCATCTTTATTTTTCTATAGTTATTGGAACATAAAGTATTTGCCGCTTATGTTAGTATCGCTTATTGTGAACTACTTTATTGGAATGAGGCTCGTGAAGCATAAGAGTAAATTTCTTTTAGCAGTAGGCTTACTATTTAATATCGGAATGCTTAGTTATTTCAAGTACTATGATTTCTTTTTGCAAAATGTAAATTCGTTATTTGGAACTCATTTTACATTATTATCATTAACGTTACCGCTTGCGATTAGTTTCTATACATTCCAAAAGATTGCGTTTTTAGTAGATACATATCGCGGGGAAACGGAGGCATGTCATTTTCTTGATTACGCTCTGTTTGTAACATTTTTCCCGCAACTTATTGCAGGACCAATTGTACACCATGCGCAAATTATGCCGCAGTTTGCGGATCGTAGTAAAAAGCGTTGGCAATCAAATTATATCGTTCTCGGTATTTTTGTATTTGCCATCGGTATTTTTAAGAAAGTAGGGATTGCAGACGTTTTATCTCCTGTCGTACGGGAAGGGTTTGATGTACAGCAGTCGCTAACCTTTGTTGAAGCTTGGCTTTCATCATTAGCGTTTACATTTCAGTTATACTTTGATTTCAGTGGATATAGCGATATGGCAATTGGAATTGCGTTAATGTTCAACATTAAATTGCCTCAAAACTTTAACTCACCTTATAAAGCGGTGAGTATACAAGACTTTTGGCATCGTTGGCATATGACATTAAGCCAGTTTTTAACGAAATATGTGTATATTTCTCTTGGAGGAAATCGAAAAGGTATTACGCGTACATACGTCAATATTATGATTGTCTTCTTAATAAGTGGACTTTGGCATGGGGCTGGTTGGACATTTATTTTCTGGGGATTTCTGCACGGATTAGCTTCTGTCGTTCATCGTTTGTGGAACAAAGCAGGAGGGTGCATGCCGGCCTGGGCGGGATGGCTCGTGACGTTTTTCTTCATTAATATAACGTGGGTATTCTTTAGAGCAACATCGATGCATGATGCGGTGAAAGTGTTAAAAGGAATGTTTGGATTTAATGGATTCGAACTAGCCAATAGCGTATTCCCGGTATTTATTATTGAGAAGCTACAATTTTTAAAAGGGTACGGTGTTTCATTTACTGAAGCATACCATGTTTCATTATTAAATACGGAAATAGTAGCGTATATTTTCGGAGCATTATGTATTAGTTTCTTCTTAAAAAATTCAATTCAGTTAAAAGACTCCTTCCGTCCGACAGTATGGACGGCGTTATTTACTGCAATATTACTTGTGTATAGTGTATTGCATTTAACGAGTATTAGTGAGTTTTTATACTTTAATTTCTAGGTGGAGAATATGAAAAACAAACAGTGGCTTATTTTCGTTTTTGTATGTGTTTTTATTCCACTTGCAGGTGTTGGAATATTTAATGGCTATGCAGATTCACTTTGGTTATTCTCGCATAAAAATAAGTGGAATGATGTTCAGTTTGGGTTTAATGAGAGACAACAAAAAACGAATTATATAACATATCGTCCGTTTACTTATGATGGCGTTATACTTGGAAGTAGCAGAACAACGTTTATCAATGAGAATGATTTTACTGGATTAAACGCATTTAATTATGCGGTAAGTAGTACAGATCCGCGTGAGTACGATGCGTACATTGAATATGCAAAAGAGAGAAAAGGTAGTGAATTATCTTCTATTGTGATTGGCTTAGATTTCCTTGGAACGAACAAAAATAGAGAAATCGGTTTTGAAAAGCCAGAAGTATATATTAATGAAGCACAAAGCTTACTATATCCAATTAAATCGTATGTGAGTATGGATGGGATTACATATTCCCGAAATACAATTCAAAACTCCATTCATCACAATAAGACTATTGATTTATATAATCGCGATAATATAAAATCGATGCGTGAGTATACGAAAGAAGAGCGTGACACACAAATTGCCGCGCAAGTAGATAAATTTAGTAGAGAGATTTATGGCGGGAATTATGAGTATCAAAATATGAAGGAAATATTAGGAACTGTAAAATCTCATAATCCGAATACAAAGTTTTATATTTTTACAACTCCTGTTTCAGAGCCATTGTTCCGTGCGATGATTCAATCAGGGCGTTGGGAAGATTATAAAAGGTGGCTCCATGATGCTGTCGATGTATTTGGAGAAGTGCATCATTTCATGTATTTAAATTCAGTAACAAAGAACTTAGATAATTATATGGATGGACATCATTTCAGGCCAGAAGTCGGAAAGATAATTGCACATAAAGTTGTAAATGAAGAAGATCGTAATGTGCCGAAAGATTTTGGTATTGTTATTACGAAGGATAATATTGATGAGGTGCTGGAGCAGATTCATGCATCGTTTCAATAGAAAGAAATAGTTCTGTTTCAAAGATTGAATCGTCATGTGATTCGATCTTTTTTAGTAGTCCACAAAAAATTTAATTAAGCGAGAAAAAGCAATTATGACTGGAGTAGAAAGAAGCAGCATCCAAATAGATGCTGCTTCTTTCTTATTCTATTTCTAAATCAACAATTAAGTAGGCAAGTATAACGATGAAAAAAATGCTAACAGATGGCGCTGTTAATACGTGACCAGACATAAAGCCAATGCCAAGTGATAGGATGAGTGTACTAGTTAATAGCATATATTTTACAGTTATAATTTTCTTGAAGTTTGTGATCATACGGATGAATAGTTTAATACCGAAGTATAGAAGTGGTATTAAGTAAATAAGGAAACCGATAATTCCAAAGGCGAAAAATAGGTCATGGAAGTCCATTTCAATTAATTTAATTTTAACTGTGTAGTTACCAGCGTAACCCATTCCAAAAAGTTTTTGTGAGAGCGGTGCTTCTTTATAGTATTGTTTGTATACTTTTAAGAATTTGTCCCGATCACTATAAATTAAACTCTTCACTTCAGAGTCTGTTAGTTCACCTTTTGCGTGTTTTTTTGCATCCTCTGGATTTTCTTTAATTACTTTTCCTTCTTTTTTATCCTGTTCTTCTTGTACTGATTTTTTGTATTCGTATATTTGCATGTGGATTCCCATATTTTTTGCGATAGGAGTATGCGGTGTAAGAACAATTAAACCTCCTAGTACAACTGCTGCAACGATGGTGTTTACAAGATATGTGAATCCTTTTTTTTCTTTTTTACGGTTTATCATATATTCAATGAACGAGAAGAAAAGTGCTACGCCTAATGTTAGCACAATTGCACCATATCCAACTTTTGTTCCGACCATAATACTTGCATACATCGCAAGTATTGTTGGAATCCAGTAATATATTTTCGAGAAAGAAGTTGTTTTATAAATCGAATATAAGACAACGATTGGGAACATAATCGCGAAGAGAGCACTTAAATCATTTCCAGCAAAGAACCAACCTCTTGAGCCAATTTTTGAGTGAGGATAGCTTGGGAAATCAGTGCCAGTTTGCATTGCGATAATCATTGTGATGCTTAAAATTAAAGTTGCATATAAGAAATATGTAATGATTTTATGAAACACATATTCTTTATTTTTTAGCTCTTTAAAGACGATAATATATCCAAACAGTAGCACAATTGGATATATGCTCTTTAAAATAAATTTAACTTCTTCTCCAAATGAAACTGGGGATTTAACCATCATATTATTTACAAGACCGATTGCCAGTGCAATTCCGAGTAAACATAAATAGAGAATGTACTTTTTCGCGCCTTGTTGTTTATGATGAAGAAGTAGATAACCTAATGCAAGAAGCATAAAGGCGAAACGGACTACGATTCCGACTGTTGCGCTCATGTGTAATACATAGATTGAAAAAGATGTTAATAAATCTAAAATTGGTTGAAACACGATGAATAGCAGTAGGAAATGCGGGAAGTAGTTATCCGTCTGTTTTAACTTAGTAACCATATGTTCCTCCATTTCTTCATTCCTTTATTTCAGCACCCCTCTATATAATAGGAAGGGGAATGAATTTCTATATTTAATTTTTATATCAGACTTAAGAATACACCATTTCATTGTAATGGTAAATAGATGAAGAGCCGGGATAAACCGACTTTAATTTCTATATTTTTCAACGAAATTGTATGTTTTATGCAAGGCGATATACAAATTACGAGATTATTAGACAGAAAATTAAGAAAAAAGAAGGATTTTTCACATCCTTTCTATAATTATATAAGTATAATCTTTGTGTAGAAAAGAGGGGTATATATAATGGAAGTAACAAGTAAAACAGAATCTGTCATTGTGAAATATGAAGGGCACGTTGCAACGGTTATGGTCAATCGCCCAGAGGTGTTAAATGCATTAGATGAACCAACGTTAAAAGAGTTATTACAAAAACTGAAAGAAGTAGCGGAGAGTTCTGCACACATTGTTGTGTTATGCGGGAACGGCCGTGGTTTTTCTGCGGGTGGAGATATTAAATCGATGCTTTCAAGTAATGATGAAAGCAAGTTTGATGGTATTATGAATACTATTTCTGAAGTCGTTGTGACTTTATATACGATGCCGAAGCTTGTTATTAGTGCTATTCATGGACCAACTGCTGGTCTTGGATTAAGTATTGCACTAACAGCTGACTATGTGATGGCAGATATATCATCAATTATTGCGATGAACTTTATTGGAATCGCTTTAATTCCAGATGGTGGCGGCCATTTCTTCCTTCAAAAGCGCGTTGGTGAAAATATGACGAAGCAAATTATTTGGGAAGGAAAGAAATTATCAGCAACAGAAGCGCTTGATATCGGTTTAATTGATGAAGTAATCGGCGAAGATTTCCAAACGGCTGTGAAGCAAAAAATTAGTGAATGGTCACAAAAGCCAATCAAAGCGATGATTCAAACGAAGCAAATTTTATGTGAAGTAAATCGCTCCAATTTAGAACAAACGTTGCAGCTTGAAAAACGCGGCCAATATGCGATGAGACAAACAGCAGATCATAAAGAGGGCATCGCTGCATTTTTAGAAAAGCGTTTACCGGCATTTAAAGGAGAATAAAGTGTAGTGGCAGTTTTACTGCCGGTTAATTTAGGATAAAGGGGAGAAAGTGCTAACACATTTTAGTATAATTGTGTTAGCACTTTTTTTTAGGAGTAATATATGAAGAAAGTTATTGGTATTATCGTTATTATTTTACTTACATATTATGCTTTGCATAGTACACCATCTCTTGCGGTACGGACTGCACTATTTTTTGAAGGGCATCCAATTGCTGCTTTCTCAGGTGAAGTGGAGAAAGAACGGGATGTGAAAAAAGAAGCGATTCCTGATGAGTACCAAACCTTATATGGAGAGAAGAAAGAAGAACCAGAGCATTATTTCTTTCCGGCAGTAAGGGCGCACGGATCAGGAATTGATATGTTAAGTGCTTGTGTGAAAAAAGAGTGGTTATTTTATAAGGCAGAGCTCGGCTGCTATTAAACATAGGAGGATGAATGATGTCAGCATATAACAAGTTAGTAAGAGATCGTGTTCCAGAGAAGATCTTAATGTCTGGAAAAACATATACAGCACAAAAATTAACAGGACAAGCATACATACAAGCTTTGGCGAAAATTGGAACAGAAGAAATTCGTGAATTTGCTTCTATGAAAGAGCGTGAACATGCGCTTGATTCTCTTGCGGATGCACTGGAAGTAATCATCTCATTAGCGCGCGCAGAAGGTGCAACAATTGAAGATGTAGAACGTCTTCGTAAGCAGAAAGAGATAGAGCGCGGTGGGTTTGAAAGAGGTATTTACTTGTTGGATGTTTCAGAAGAATAGATTTGTAGGGAAAGCATAGCGTTACTCATTAACGAACGCTATGCTTTTTTGTTGCGATTAAGCTAATAATGAAGAAGATAGCTGTTAATACCCAGCCAATTGTAATAGAAGTAGTAGTATGAACTGCATAAGAAACTTGTAAACAAAGTAATGATGCTAGAAACCAAATGAGTGCAATGTGTACATATTTTTTTGATATATTCATATTGTATAACTCCTTTTATATACTAAAGTGAATTTTACTATAATTTAGAAAATTAAGCTATATGAGTAGAGGATTTATAGTAAATTCGGTATACTAAATAATAGGAAAAATGAGGAGGAAATGACAATGGCACATTATGCGAAAGAAACGATGGAATTGATTAAGGAGCTTGTCTCTATTCCAAGTCCATCTGGAAATACAGAGAAAATTATTCGTTTTATTGAAAACTATGTAAGTGAGTGGAATGTAGAAACGAAGCGTAACAATAAAGGTGCTCTTATTTTAACGGTAAAAGGGAAAAATGATGCACAGCATCGCTTATTAACAGCACACGTTGATACGTTAGGTGCGATGGTGAAAGAAATTAAGCCAGATGGTCGTCTCAGTCTTTCTATGATTGGCGGATTTCGCTGGAACTCTGTAGAAGGGGAATATTGCGAAATTGAAACATCAAGTGGCAAGACGTATACAGGAACGATTTTAATGCATCAAACATCTGTACATGTATATAAAGATGCAGGTGAAGCGAAACGCGATGAGAAAAATATTGAGGTTCGTATCGATGAGCGTGTATTTTCAGCTGATGAAGTACGTGAATTAGGAATTGAAGTAGGAGACTTCGTTTCATTTGATCCACGCGTTCAAATTACAGAGAGTGGATACATAAAATCACGTCATTTAGATGATAAAGTAAGTGTTGCCATTCTATTAAAATTAATTAAGAGATTACAAGATGAAAACGTAACATTACCATATACAACTCATTTCTTAATCTCTAACAATGAAGAGATTGGATACGGTGGTAACTCTAACATTCCAGAAGAAACGGTTGAATATTTAGCTGTTGATATGGGAGCGCTAGGTGATGGACAAGCATCTGACGAGTATACAGTATCTATTTGTGCAAAAGACTCTAGTGGTCCGTATCATTATGCACTACGTAAACATTTAGTAGAGCTTGCGAAAACGAACAATATTGAATATAAAGTAGATATTTATCCGTACTATGGATCGGATGCATCAGCTGCGATTCGCGCTGGATTTGATGTGAAGCATGCATTAATTGGAGCAGGTATTGATTCTTCTCATGCATTTGAGCGTACACATGAAAGTTCGATTGCTCATACAGAAGCACTTGTTTATGCATATGTATTATCAGAGATGATTGCAGAATAAGAAAAGAAATAGGCTACCTCTAGTAGCCTATTTTTTATTTGCAGAGAAATCGACTTTATTTAACAAAAAGTAAGTTAATTGTAATTTGTTTTACAATATTAAGAAAGTAGGTTTACTACATAATTCGAGTATTATAAAATAATAGAGGCGCACTAATTTTTTTTGTTTGTATTTTTTGAGATTTATATATTAAGATTACGCGTTATTAAAAGGTGATTGTCGAGAGG
The DNA here is from genome assembly GCF_022663305.1 of Bacillus cereus group sp. BfR-BA-01408. NCBI lineage: Bacteria > Bacillati > Bacillota > Bacilli > Caryophanales > Bacillaceae > Bacillus > Bacillus cereus group sp. BfR-BA-01408. The sequence goes on from NZ_JAKUFF010000068.1 coordinate 9,617, forward strand.
AGTATTATTTTTTATGAAGTATCGTGCAGTCGCGGCAGGTATTTTAGCCGCAAGTTTATTATCGTCTCCAGTAAGTAGTTTCGCAGCAGCGAAGAAGTTTTCGGATGTTCCTTCATGGGCGCAAGAATCAGTTGATTATTTAGTAGGAAAAAAGGCGCTTGATGGAAAGCCAGATGGAACGTTTTCTCCATCTGAAGCAGTAGATAGAGGGTCAGCTGCAAAAATTTTAGCAGTCGTTCTTGGTTTACCAATTGATCCAAAAGCAAAGCCATCTTTTAAAGATGCACAAAACCATTGGGCAGCTCCGTACATTGCTGCAGTGGAAAAAGCAGGTGTAATTAGTGGAGATGGTACTGGTAAATTTAATCCATCAAGCCAAATTAACCGTGCATCTATGGCATCTATGTTAGTACAAGCATACTCATTAAATAAGAAAATTATTGGAGAACTTCCAACACAGTTTAAAGATTTGGAAACTCATTGGGGTAAGAAACAAGCTAATATTTTAGTAGCTTTAGAGATTTCTAAAGGTACGGGAAATGGCTGGGAGCCTGAAGGAACTGTAACTCGTGCAGAAGCAGCTCAGTTTATTGCGATGGCTGATCAAAATAAAACAGATACATCAAAAAGAATGTATATGAACAGAAACTTTATTACATATCATCAACCATCATTATCATCTGGTATTACTGATGTTCAGCATAAGCCACAAATGGTTGTAGTGAAAGAACAAAGAGCAGACGGCTGGTTAAAAGTTGTAACAAGTAAAGGTGAGAAATGGACACCTCTAACAGAAAAAACAGAAACGATTAATGAAGGATTTACTACTTATGAAACAGCTTCACATAGTTCTAAAGTGCTAGGTACATATAATGCACAAACAGTAACGGTTATGGAAGAGAGTGGAAGCTGGATTCGTATCCGCGTAGGCGCTGGTTTCCAATGGGTTGATAAAAATCAATTAAACCCAGTAAAACAAGAGAACTTCTTAGAAGGTAAAGCAATTATTATTGATCCAGGTCACGGTGGAATTGACTCGGGTAATGTTGGTTATTATGAGAAAGAAAGTGAAACTGTATTAGATGTATCATTACGATTAAAGAAAATATTTGAGCAAAGGGCACCATTTACTGTTATGTTCACTCGTACAAATGATACACGTCCAGGAACAAGTGGTCCTGATTCATTAAAGAAACGTGTAGAGTTTGCACAGGAACATAATGGAGATATTTTTGTAAGTATTCATGCTAATGGCTCTGAATATAAAAATGGACAAGGTACAGAAACGTTATATTATCAGTCAGCAAGAGCAAAAGTAACGAATCCGCATGTAGAAGACAGTATGTTATTAGCACAAAAAATTCAAGATCGTCTTGTAGCAGCACTTGGAACAAAAGATCGTGGTATAAAACATCAGGACTTATACGTAACTAGAGAAAATACAATGCCAGCTGTATTAACAGAATTAGCATTTGTAGATAATAAAAGTGATGCAGATAAAATTGCTACACCAAAACAGAGACAAGCTGCAGCAGAAGCGATTTATCAAGGTATTTTAGATTATTACGAAGCAAAGGGTAATAACGTATCTTCTTTCCGTTAATACATTAAAAGAGATTGCCAATAGGCAGTCTCTTTTATTTATTAACGTTTCTCTTTATTTCAGGCATGTGATATCATTTAATTTTATACAAAAAAGTATTGTAATTATAACGATATAGAGGATGATCATAGATTGAATAATCATAGGAAAACACCTGCATGTATATATACGTATGCATTTCGTGAGGAGGAGCGTGCTTTATGTTACTTGGAAATGCGCTCGTTCTTTGGAATGGAGTCCCACGTTAATATTTTGAAAAGTGATGTCAAAATTGACCCGAGTAGAAGTCCTTTTATGAAAGAACGCGTTGAGGTTATGTATGAAGGAGACGACTTAGAAAGTATTTTGGAACAAGTAAAGGAAATTGAATTAGGAGAAATGACGTTTAAAGTTATCTTCGTGAAAATCAATGATCTTGAGGGAGAAAATAAAATAGAGTATGCGGAAAGACGTATCATTGAACGACGTATTGGGGATTGTATTGATGCGGAAGCAGATGTGCGCAATCCAGAGCGTACTTTTGGTATTGTTCCATTAGGCGGACGTTGGTATTTTGGACATTATGTAGAGAGTAAACCAGTTTGGTACCATCATATAAAAAAACCACGTAGCTATTCGACATCTCTTAGCACACGCGTTGCAAGATCCGTTGCAAATATTGCGGTGCCAAATCCAGAGGGAGTAAGAGCGATTGATCCGTGCTGCGGCATTGGAACGGTTGTAGTAGAAGCTCTTTCGATGGGAATTAACATCGTTGGTAGAGATATAAGCCCACTCGTTGCGATTGGAGCGAGAGAAAATATTGCGCACTTCGGATTCGATGGGACGATAACGAAAGGTCCGATCGAGGAGATTACGGAGAACTATGACGTCGCAATTATCGACATGCCATATGACTTATTTACGCACGCAACACCAGAAAATCAGCTCTCCATTCTTTCAAGCGCACGCCGCATTGCTAAAAAGGTAGTCGTTGTCACAATGGAAACAATGGACGATATGATTCATGAAGCAGGATTTGAAATTATAGATCGTTGCACTACAAAAAAAGGAACATTTTCTAGACAAATTCTTGTTTGTGAATAAGGAAGAAAGGTCACCCGTTTGGGTGACCTTTTTTATGGTGGTTTGATGTGTGATTGGTTGGTGGAATGGAGGAGGGATTTGGCGAAATTTGTCGGTAAGTCGATATTCCATGTCGAATCGTCGATAAATTTAAAAAATCGCCGATATATTGTGTGGAATCGCTGATATATTCCGAGAATCGTCGATATCGTTACATTAGTATATTACTGTTCTTTTAATTTCTCTTGTTGTGCAAGTAGTAAATTGCGCAAGATGTGTCCGCGGTAACTTTCTAGTTTGCGTCCTTCATGATAACGCACACCTAATTTTTTTAGTTCAGCTACGTACCAGCCTTTTGTTCCGTAATACATTGGATCACTTCCTTTTTGCTTTTGAACAGTATATGTTGGGGATGGAAGTAACTTTCCATTGAAAATAATAAGCCTGGCTGTATCAAGTGGTTCCATAAAATGGATTCCGGATTGTGTATAAAAAAATAGACAGTACTGTATGCTTTTTCAAACAATGTATACAAATTTATCCCGCATTAACGGGCAGTAAGACCCCCCACCTCAAAAGTCAGCAGAAGCAAAGAAGTTAGGTGGGGGATCAACTGCCCGTAAAAGCCCGATTGGTTCAACTAGTAATCAGTGGGAGATGAACAAAATCCCCAATGATTAACGTTTCACTTTATACCCTATGCGTTGGCATGATATTTGCAATGAAAAGAGTATTAACATATAGGGGAGAGATAGAAATGAAGGTTAGTAAAGTGTATACAACAATTGATGCACACGTAGCTGGAGAGCCACTTCGAATTATTACAGGCGGCGTGCCGGAAATAAAGGGAGAAACGCAGCTAGAAAGACGCGCATACTGTATGGAGCATTTGGATCATCTTCGCGAAATTCTTATGTATGAACCGAGAGGACATCACGGTATGTACGGTTGTATCATTACTCCGCCTGCAAGTAATCACGCTGATTTTGGTGTGTTATTTATGCACAATGAAGGATGGAGTACGATGTGTGGACACGGCATTATCGCTGTTATTACAGTCGGAATTGAGATAGGTATGTTTGAAGTGATAGGTGAGAAACAAAAATTCATTATTGATAGCCCTGCTGGGGAAGTCATTGCGTACGCAACATATAGCGGGAGTGAAGTAGAGTCTGTATCATTTGAAAACGTTTCTTCATTTGTATACAAAAAAGACGTTCCTATTAAAATAGATGACTACGAATTTCAAGTAGATATCGCGTTTGGCGGAGCATTCTACGCGGTAGTAGATAGTAAAGAATTTGGTTTGAAAGTTGATTTTAAAGACTTAGCTGCTATTCAAACATGGGGCGGTAAAATTAAGCACTACATCGAGAGCAAAATGGAAGTAAAGCATCCACTTGAAGAAGGGTTAAAAGGAATATATGGCGTTATTTTCTCAGATGAACCGAAAGGGAAAGACGCAACGTTACGAAATGTAACAATCTTCGCTGATGGGCAAGTAGACCGTTCTCCTTGCGGCACAGGAACTTCCGCAAGAATCGCAACTCTTTTTGAAAAAGGTATTTTACAAAAGGGAGAAATATTCATCCACGAATGCATTACTGAAGGGAAATTCGAGGGAGAAGTACTGTCGGTAACAGCGGTACATACATATGAAGCTGTCGTTCCGAAAATAACGGGGAATGCATTTATTACAGGATTTCATCAGTTCGTTGTAGACCCGAGAGATGATTTGAATCGGGGATTTTTGTTAGGATAGAAGGAGGAGGTGGAAATATATGCTAGTCATAAGCGCGAACGAACAACGAAACTTAGTAAATATGAATGAAGTCATTGAATATGCGGCGCTTGCCTTAAAAGAGTTTTCCGCAGAAAGAACAATCACGCCAATTCGCGATTCATTACCATTTGCGAACGAGCAAAATACGGCATTAATTATGCCTTCAGTCGCAGAAGGACTTGAGGCACTTGGCTTAAAAGTAGTAACAGTAGTCCCCGAGAACAAAAAGATAGGAAAGAAAACGATAAACGGGATTGTGATGCTATCAGACTTTCAAACGGGAGAACCGCTCGCACTGTTAGAAGGATCCTACTTAACGATGATTCGAACAGGCGCCCTATCAGGAGTAGCGACAAAACATTTAGCTCGTCATAACGCAAAAACTTTATGCATCATCGGGACAGGCGAACAGGCAAAAGGAATTGCTGAAGCTATATTCGCGGTTAGAGATATTGAAAAAGTCATTTTATACAATCGAACAGAAGAAAAAGCATATGCATTTGCGCAATATATACAAGAGGAATTCGGTAAACCTGCATACGTCTATTCCAATGCAAATGAAGCAATAAGCGAAGCAGACATCATCGTCACAACTACGAACGCATCCACACCAGTCTTCTCAGAAAAACTACAAAAAGGCGTCCACGTAAACGCCGTCGGCTCATTCAGGCCAAGCATGCAAGAACTACCATCTCACGCCATCGCTAACGCAACGAAAGTAGTAGTTGAATCAAAAGAGGCAGCATTAGAAGAAACAGGAGACCTTCAAGTTCCGATACAGGAAGGTTTATTCAAATCTAGCGACATCCATGCCGAACTTGGTCAAATCATAAGCGGAGAAAAAGCAGGTCGCGAAAGTGATGAAGAGGTTACTGTTTTCAAATCGGTTGGTTTGGCGGTAGTGGATATTATTGTTGCGAAGTATTTGTATGAGAGGGCGGTGGAGCAGGGGATAGGGAGTAGGATTGAGTTTTGAGGGGCTGCCTTTTGGTGGTCTTTTTAATTTTGGGTTGAGGGGTAATAATATTTGGTCCTTTCCAAGAAAAGTAAAGAGTTGCATCAAAGTTATTTTAGGTGTTATGAAGAACTGCGTCATTTATTTCTACAGGTTTCTAAATTTTATAACTGCTGTACAGTATCAACATAACCACTACTAGCATTTCCATCGTCTTAAAAAAGATTTATAGTTATATTATAAATCTTCTTAAGGAGAGGGTATATTGAATAAGAAAAACAGGATATTGCTATTTTAACAACTTGCATGACTTCGACTTCGGTTGGATTCTCACCTAATTGCTGTAAATTGTTAATGTAAGTGTCAAGAACCTTATTTGTTGCACTGCTATTTTCTTCAGTGAAAAATTCCCCGTCTTCATCATACTCAACCCATGATGTTGTTGGTTTGTTTTTTTTCAATTCATCAAATGTCATGATAACCTCCTAAAAAGTGTTTTTTTACCTTTAATCGCATTCTACATTTTCAATCATATATAACAATCATTTAAGAGAAATTTTTTAGGCTACTAGTTTTTTAACTTATTTTGCTCTTCGCATTAATATCGTTTATCGCAAGAATGCATAAATAGATTTCAAACCTTCTAGTTTTACAAAAAAGTTTGACTTTATATAGAGGTAGTGGTAATTTAAAACTTATAAGAAAACTCGGGATTAATTCCGAGTTTTCTTATGGGTATAACTAGTTTGAGGGGGCCGAAAGATGAAACGGAAATTATTTGCATTACCATTTGTCCTAATACTACTTATTGCATTAGCGGCTTGTTCTGGAGGAAAAGATTCTTCGAAGCAAGCGGGCACTAGTAAATCAGGGACTCCGAAAGACGGGGGGACGTTAACGGTTGGTGTTAGCGATAACCCAGAGACGATGAATCCGCTTTATGCGAATGATCGTGTGTCGTTAACTGTGCAGCAAGCTTTATATGCACCGCTGTATCATATGGAAGACGGTAAGAAAAAGTTTGTTCTTGCTGAAAGCTTTACGCCTTCAGAAAATCAATTAACGTGGACATTGAAGTTAAAAGATAATTTGAAATGGCATGATGGTAAGAAAATTACATCAGACGACATAGCATTTACATTCCAATCTATTTTAGATGAGAAGCAAAATAGCTCAAGTCGTGAAAACTTTGTTTTTAAAGGAAAACCGCTTGAGGTGAAAAAAGTAGACGAGTTAACAGTTCAATTCGTTTTACCACAAGTAAGCGCATCTTTTGAAGGTGTGATGAATGATTTTTTCCCAATTCCGAAACATGTATTTGAAGGGGAAGCAGATTTAGCGAAGAGTAAGAAAAACTTACAGCCTGTAGGATCAGGTCCATTTAAGTTTAAAGAGTATAAATCAGATGAGTACGTTGCATTAGATCGATTCGATGATTATGTAGGTGGTAAAGCGAAGTTAGACTCTATCGTATACCGCGTTGTAAAAGACCGTAATACAGCAAATGTTTCACTGCAAAATGGTCAAATCAACATGAAGATGATTGAGCCGCAAGACTTTAAGAAATTAGATAGCACTGGGAACTTCTCAATGGTGACATTCCCAGAAGGTAGATTATTCTACTTATCTTATAACCAAAATACAGATCTAATGAAGAAAAAAGAAGTGCGCCAAGCAATTGCGCATGCGTTAGATAAGAAAGAGATGATTAACTCTGCATTCGTTTCTAGTCAATTTGCAGAACCAGCAAATTCAATTTTAACGCCGGATGCTATGTATTATGCAAAAGACATTAAAGATTATAAGTATGATAAGAAAGAAGCGAAAGATTTATTAGCGAAAGCTGGCGTGAAAGATAAAGAAAAAGTACGCGTCATGTATGTAACGAATAATAAAATTATGGAAAGCTTAGCGCTTTATACACAACAAAAATTACAAGAAGTTGGCTTAGAAGTTGAACTGAATGCATTAGATGCTAGTGCAGCAAGTGAAAAAAGCTTAGATAAAGAGAATAAAGAATTCGATATTACATTCGGTGGTTACATAATGGGACCTGAGCCAGATTCATATAAGAGCTTATTCTTAAGTAATGCTGAATACAACTATGCACGTTATAAAAACGCTGATTTTGATAAGTTATGGGAAGAAGCTGCAGTTGAAACAGATAAAACAAAACGAGCAGAACTATACCATAAAATTCAAGAGACAGCTAGAGAAGATTTACCTTATCTACCAATTGCGTATCCGAAAGCGGTTATTGCAGTAGATAAAAAGTTTGATGGATTAAAAGAAGCAAAAGCAATTCCTGTCACAATGTTTGAAGATTTATCTAAGATTTATGAAGTGAAATAAGAAACAAACAGTAAAGAAGCTGGTGGAAATCAGCTTCTTTAGCTTGAGGGGGGAAGTTTGTGTATAAAGTAATTGCGAAGAGGCTTTTAAATGCAATTCCGCTTTTATTTGTTATTTCTATTATCTCTTTTTTATTAATAAAACTAGCACCGGGTGATCCTGTTCGAAACTTTGTCACGCCGAATATGAGTCCAATTGATGTTGATCGTATTCGTAAAAGTTTAGGGCTCGATCAACCAATTTATATGCAGTATATTTTATGGTTAAAAAATATTTTAACAGGGAACTTTGGTTATTCACTTCAAAACCATCGTCCAGTTTTAGATCTTATTGTAGAAAGGTTACCTGCGACAATCGGCTTAATGGGATCGTCTTTACTCGTCTCATTTGTAATCGCAATCCCGCTTGGACTACTTACAGGTGTGAAAAAGAATTCTATCTTTGATCGCATTGTAAACTTTATTTCTTATGTGGGAATCTCAATGCCAGTCTTTTGGTTCGCTTTACTATTAATCTATTTATTCTCTTTAAAGTTGAACCTTCTTCCAAGTATGGGTATGCGTACAGTCGGTCAAGATTCCTTCTTGGATATTGTGCAGCACGGTATTTTACCTTGTATGGTGCTTGCGTTCCAAAACGTTTCTGTTTATATGAGATATATTCGTTCCAGTACAATTCAACAATTAGAAGAAGACTATGTACAAATTCAATATGCGTACGGTGCTTCGAAGAAAACCGTTTTATTTAATCACGTACTTCGAAATGTATTAATACCAATCATTACAATTTTCGGATTATCTATTCCAAGTTTAGTAGGCGGAGCGTTTATTACGGAAACAGTATTCTCATGGCCGGGTCTTGGTTCACTTGGGGTAAATGCTATTTTTAGATTTGATTATCCAATTATTATGGCAATTACATTACTATCATCCTTCATGTTGATTCTCGGTAACTTAATTGCTGATATTTTATATGGCGTAGTAGATCCGCGCATTCGAATGAGGGGGTGATTTGGAATGAATAATAGGAGATTTCAAACGATAAAAAGTAGTTTTACGAAAAATAAGTTTGTACTAATGGGAGTTATTATACTGGCGGTTTTAACGATTGCATCGATATTTGCATTTGTATCACCGTATGATCCTAGCAAAATGTCGATTCCAGATCGCTTACAAGAACCGAGTATGAGTCATCCTTTCGGAACGGATGATTACGGAAGGGATTATTTAACGAGGGCGTTATATGGTGGAAGAGTTTCACTTGCGGTCGGTTTTCTAGCGATGGTTGTTTCTATTACAATCGGTACCGCAGTTGGAACAATTAGCGGATATTTTGGCGGAAAGTTAGACAACTTTTTAATGCGAATTGTTGAAGTACTTATGTCAATTCCATCATTTTTCTTAATGCTGTTATTAAATGCTTATTTAAAACCAGGGATTACGACGTTAGTTCTTATTATTGGATTACTAACATGGATGGACACCGCTCGTATTGTAAGGGCAGAAACGCTATCCGTAAAAGAGCGGGAGTATGTTTTATATGCAAAAGTATCAGGACAAAAATCACTCACAATTATTGTAAGACATATCATTCCCAACATTTTATCAACCATTATTATCGCTGCGACATTAACAATTGCGACATCGATTTTAATGGAATCATCACTCAGCTTCTTAGGGTTAGGTATTAGAGAACCAGATTCTTCTTGGGGCAGCATGCTAAACAATGCGCAAGGATATATTGGCGAAGCTTGGTATTTAACACTCTTCCCAGGATTCCTTATTCTTTTAACGGTACTTAGTTTTAACGTAATTGGTGAAGCATTGAAGAAAGCTTTCGCGCCAAAAGGAGCTGGAAATGAAAACTAAAGTGTTACGTGAAAGGAGTGAGAAGCGTGTCTGAAAAACTATTAGAAGTGAATAATTTAAAGACTTCTTTTTTCATAGAAAGCGGCGAAGTAGAAGCGGTTCGAGGTGTTACATTCCGTTTAAATAAAGGTGAAGTAGTCGGTATCGTTGGGGAATCTGGAAGCGGAAAGAGTGTGATGGCGAAGTCCGTTATGGCGCTCGTTACGTCACCAGGGAAAGTGAAAGAAGGAGAGATTCTTTTTCATAATGAAAACATCCTTTCTAAATCTGAGAAAGAATTGCGTTCTATTAGAGGAAATCAAATTTCACTTATCTCCCAAGATCCAATGTCTGCGCTAAATCCAGTCGTGAAAATTGGAAAGCAAATGACGGAAGTAATTATACGGCATCAAAAAGTGAAAAAGAAAGAAGCAGAGCGAATTGCGGTTAACTTGTTAAAACAAGTCGGTCTTTCTTCACCAGAAGAAAGGGTGAAACAATATCCGCATGAACTAAGTGGCGGTATGAAGCAGCGGGTTATGATTGCGATGGCGATGTCTTGTAATCCAGACCTTCTCATTGCGGACGAACCGACAACAGCGCTTGATGTAACGATACAAGCACAAATACTAGATTTAATGAAAAACTTAAAAAACGAAACGAACATGGCGTTACTTCTTATTACGCATGACTTAGGAATAGTCGCACAAAACTGTACACGCGTTATCGTTATGTACGGCGGGCTTATTATGGAAGAAGGACCTGTACTTGATATTTTCCAATCACCGAATCATCCATATACAAAAGGGTTATTAAACTCTTTACCGAAAATATCGAACGGCGTAAAAGAAAGACTCGCGCCCATTCAAGGTGTAACGCCAAACTTATTAAACCCGCCAAAAGGTTGCCCATTCGCAGAGCGTTGCCCGCATGCGATGGACATTTGTGAAAAAGAACGTCCGCCATATTTTGAAATTGGAAACGAAAGACGTTCTATGTGCTGGTTAAACGATAAGACAGTAGGTGATTCCCATGCATGAAGAAAACTTAATTGAAGTTCGGAACTTAAAAAAGTATTTTCCTATTAAAAAAGGACTATTCGGCAGAAAAACAGAGCAATTAAAAGCAGTCGATGACTTAAGCTTCACAATTAAAAAGGGTGAGACATTCGGGTTAGTAGGAGAATCGGGCTGCGGAAAATCAACGACAGGAAGAAGTATCATTCGTTTACACGACGTTACTTCAGGTAACGTTTTATTCGACGGAAAAGATATCGCAAGTTTAAAAGAAAGTGAACTAAAAGAATATCGAAAACGAATGCAAATCATTTTCCAAGATCCATACGCATCATTAAACCCGTCGATGAATGTATTCCAAATTATTAGTGAGCCAATGAACATTCACGGATCTTATGAAAAAGAAGAACAAAAAGAAATCATATTAGACCTGCTCAAAAAGGTAGGCTTAAAAGAAGAACATTTATATCGCTACCCGCACGAATTTAGCGGGGGTCAGCGCCAGCGCATCAGCATCGCGCGCGCACTATCTGTAAAACCAGATTTCATCTTATGCGACGAACCGATCTCAGCACTAGATGTCTCAGTTCAAGCGCAAGTCGTAAACATGCTGCAAGACATTCAAGAAGAAACAGGCGTCACATACTTATTTATCGCACATGACTTATCTATGGTAAGACACATATCAGACCGAATCGGAGTCATGTACTTAGGAAACATAGTAGAAATTGCCGACAGCGAAGACCTATACACAAAACCGGCACATCCATACACACAAGCACTACTCTCATCCATGCCAGAACCAGATCCAACAAACATAGGCAAAGAACGGATCATCCTAGAGGGAGAAGTACCAAGCCCATTAAACTCACCATCCGGCTGCAAATTCAGAACACGCTGCAAATTCGCGACTGAAAAATGCGCACAGGAAGTACCGAAGATGGTCGAGATTGCGAAGGGGCATGAGGTGGCTTGTCATTTGTTTTAGGGTGGGGGAAAGCACTGGGGGACCTGGTGCTTTTTTGTTTATATAGATAATATTAAGGATAGTTTTACAATTTACTTGAAAAATAACTTCCCCTTATAAGTTTCTATATAGATGCGCCCGTCGTCTTCTTCTTCTTTTATTTCGCTATCAAAATGTTTTATCCAATCAACAATGCCTCGATCACTTTTTGTGACATTTTCTCTTACATATAGATATGAATGAATTGATTTATAAAATGTATAGTTAGTTAAAAGCCTTTGACCAAGAGAAATAGGAGTATTTGAATTTGGAGTCTCCTGAATTATATATGGAGATGGGAGAATGTTATTACTGTTAACATATACATAATATTTGGACTGATTAATGGCCCATTTTAGCCATATGATTTGAACTATTATTATAACTATGGTTACAATTTTTTGTGTTTTTTTTAAACTTCGTCCTGGAAAAGAGTAGTAGATGAAAATCGGAATAGCAAATAAACCAACCCAAGCTACCCATTTGTCAATTGGTGCACCATTTATCCAGAGGATAAATCCTAAAGCTTTTGTAAATAAAAATAAACAAACAAGACTGGTGAAAATTATTGACAAATAGTATGTTTTATTTTTCATGATTTTCTCTCCAAAATATATGTTCATAAAACGAGTATAAGAGTATTTTAAAAAGTGTATATCATATAGATGTAGAGTACAAAATAGTAACTTAAATTAAATAGGGCAAGCATAACGCGTTGGTAAGTTTTACTGGCTCCAGCTGAAAATAAAACGCCTATAAGTGGTGCAAATAATCCAATCTTCCAAAATATATTTGCTGAGCCACCTATTTCTAATGTATCTTCATTTACTATAGTTAAAAGAGCGTAAGGTACACAAGCTAAAGATAATATAGCCCACTTGTTCAAAGTGTCACCCCCCTTTCGTTGTTTTAATATAAATAGTAGGAAAAAGTTTTTATGATTTGGAAGTGTATCCTATATATTTGGAATATTAGGCTATAATAAGTTATTATTTGTGCTGTTCATATATCCACCCATTTTTTCCGTTTCGAAATCATATTCCAATGTTTTAGTTTCATATTCAAATTTCATTACTATTGAAACTTTAGTATTATCTTTCCATGAAATTTCATAAAGGTCTGA
>NZ_JAKUFF010000069.1:0-22057 GCF_022663305.1 Bacillus cereus group sp. BfR-BA-01408
ATCATTTGTGCTGCGATATAACCAGGTACGTCACTCCATGGGAACGCTCCCTTAAATGCTAATCCTATCGTTAAAGCTGGATTCAAATGTGCCCCACTAATTGATCCAACCGCATATGCTGCAACCGCTACTGCTAAGCCCCAGCCCATTGTAATAACAATCCAACCAGAATCTTTCGCAAACGACTTCTTTAAACTTACACCAGCACAAACGCCGCCACCAAGTACGATTAACAACGCAGTCCCTATTAACTCTCCTAAAAATGCTGACATAGTATCCCTCCACAATCAATTTAAACGCTTTCAAATGTGATAGAGGTAAAATGAATGGCCATTCGTTTTTGTCAAAAGAAAAAGACCCACAGCTTTGCACGCTTCTATATAAATTTATATAGAAACAATGAAATGTGGATCTCTTCTTTTCTCCGTCACGTTTATTAACTTGTCTATAATGTTAACCGTTAATGAAAGCGGTGTCAACATAATTATTTCACATTTTCGTCACTTTTTTTGGTAATGTTTCCATAGTTCGCGTTTTGATGTCGTAATTGCTGTCGCACCAGCATTTAAAGCTCTCTCTACATCATCAACAGTACGAATGAAACCACCTGCTAAAATCGGTACACCAGTACGCTCTTTCACTTCAGCGATAACGTCCGTTAATGCTCCAGGAAGTACCTCAATATAATCCGGTTTCGTCTTATCTAAAAGATTGCAGCTCTTCTCCATCGCACTCGAATCGATTAAAAAGATGCGTTGTATTGCCACAACACCTTTTTGCTTCGCCTTCATAATCACGCTCGCCTTCGTTGAAAGTAACCCGTACGGTCTAAACTCCTGACATAAATACTCCGTCGCATGCCCATCACTCTGCAAGCCATGGATCAAATCCACATGTAAAAACACCTTTTTACAATATTGCTTCGCAAGTGATATAACACTCTTCAATTGGCCGACATGAATATCTAAAATAACGATATACTCATACGAACTATGTAATAGCTTTTCCAAATCCTTAATTTGCCTCACTGCCGGCAAAATCTTTTGTTCATGAAATTCCATTCTAAATTTCCCCTTCTTTATGTCATCCTATCCTTTATAGTACACAATTTAAGTGAAAAGAACAGCTGGTGTAGGGGATTTCTTTCATTTTTCTCGTTCTTCTTTTAAACGTTTACTAAAAATCATACTATGTTTCTCACCTATCTACGTCTAGTATGAGCAAATACATGATGATGAGTAAAGCGAGTTGTCGTTGCGTTGGCTGTGCAACTTGTGCGTTACAGCTTATAATGGTGCTATTTCATGTGCTATACGATGTAGGTTTCATATATTTTTCTTCTATAATAATTTCCCGAACAATAACCGTGCTTCTTAATATTGTCGTTTTGTGTCGGTAAGTCGATATCCTATGTCGAATCGTCGATATATTTGAAAAATCGTTGATATATTTCAGAAAATGAAAAAGTGGATAACGACATGTTATCCACGCTCCCATAATTATAATAAAACAGAATCCTTATCACTATCCTGATTACGTTTCTCGCGTTCCTCTGCTAAACGCTTCATATACACTTCGCCTTCTTTTTCGATAAACTCATTATCCATCTCTTGCTCTTTTTTTGAAGTATATAAAACCATGTAGCCACTTAATACGATTCCAACGATTACAAGATACACCCACCATGGTAAAGTTTCCACTCTACTTCATTCCTTTCCTTAGACAAGCCTTATTAGTTTCACTGTATGAGAAAAGAAGTGGATTTATGCTTAAAATTTTATTATTGTGGATTCTTCGCGAAGAACGCTTGTACATATTCCATAAACTCGATTGGTTCCTGGCGAAACGGTGCGTGGTATCCTTTTTCAATAATATGGAACGTGCTATTCGCAAATAGCTGATGATACAGTTCACCATTTTTCCAAGAAACGCTCTTATCATTTCTACCCCATATAATTAAAGTCGGCACCTTAATTTTATCGGCTTCCATCGCAATGCGGCGCTCTCTCATTTTCGTCAGCTGATCATAGTGCTCTTTATCGTCACGACTATTTTTCACTTCATTTTTATTGTAATCCGTAATCTCAGTTACAGTTTGTAAGTCTGTCGATAGCGGCGGCACTTCATAACTTTCTTTTTGCTGGAAAGACTCTATCCCTGTAGAATCTGCCAAAATGAGATGCGTCACTGCATCCGGATATAAATACGCTAAATTCAGTGACATCTCTCCGCCCATCGAATGACCAAGTACTGCGAATTGATCATATCCAAGCTTCTTCATTAACTTATAATATAAATTCACTTGCGCAGGAAACGAATACTCAAAATCAATTGGTTTAGAAGAACGTCCAAACCCTAAAATATCAACTGCAATAATTGTATGGTCTCTCGCAAGTTCCGGATAAATATCACTAAATCCATCAGATGAACCACCAAACCCATGCAGCATAAGTAAAGGAGGCTTTCCCTCACCAATTTTCTTAAAATAAATCGTCTGCCCGTCGATTTGTGCCATACTCTCTTTCGTATTCAGCTTCATCATAACAGTATCTTTCACTTCTTCGACCTTCGCAATCGGCTTATCAACAAAGTTACATACGATAAGTAAAACGAGCACAATACCGCTAATCATATAAAACTTAAACCGTTTCAACATTCCCGTCTCCTTTCTCTTGTTGCTATTTAAAGTTTTTACATTATTTGGTTGTTTTATAATTAATTTTAATTGTAACCACAATAGTTACAAATATACCAAAAAAATATGACTCACTTCTATTACTGATGGTTATTTTGTAACTATTATAGTTACATATTTAAAGTAAGTCAATTCTTTTCTCTGTGTTAACAGGCAGCCCGATTGAGATGAGCTAATATTTTGGGATGAATCATCAAAAATTGTTTGCTCAGCACTGTTTGGCGCTACCTTCCTTTTCATCACCGAATTAATTGGCCGGACTATTGCCTATCCGAAAAAAGGCTTGTTGTCACTATACTTGGTGTCCCTTACTTCTTTTAGTTAATAAAAAACGCAAGCTTCTTTTGATTAGAAGTTTGCGTTTTTTATCATATACTTTATTTTTTTCTTCACGAGCTAAATCGATTACAACATCTTTTCCATCAACATCTTTTAATAACACTTTAAAATGGTTCACATTATCAAAAGTAGTAACATCAAACGTTTTCACTTTAATTGTTTTCCCATTATCCCCAGTACCTGTGTACCCCTTCAACGTTGACTTATATGTTTTCCCTTTTTCATCCATAAGAATTACACTATCAATTGTTTTTATCTGACGTTTTATTTCTTCATCATCTCCAGAAGAATCACGTTCAAATGTGATATTCATCCCTGTTGGTAGTACTTCTGCAGACGCTATTTTTACAGATTTAGATTGTTGTTTAGGAACAAAATGAATCTCCTGATTTCCTTTAAACTTCGAGTCTAATTTTATTCCCCCTTGCCACTTCTCTTGAATTTCCTTATTAAGTTGCATACCATTCTGATGCCAAACTTCTATATTTTCTTTTACAGTATTTAATTGAGATTCTGCTTCTGTCCTGTAAGAAACATCTTTATTTTCTAATGGCGCAAACAAAGATATAGAACTAATATTAAAGTTTAGACTATCAATGCTATCAATTGAATTCATAGGGTGGAATATTAAATTATAAGTTATTTCTCCCTCTTCTTCACCTGCCTGAATACTCCATTCGCTACCTGCTAAAATCTTACTATTTTCATTTGTTAACCCTTCTGTGTATTCCGCCTTCTCTATATATCGTCCTTTCTCATCTGTTAAATCGTACTTCATTCTTAAATCTGTCATTTTACTTATTAGACTTTTATCTTCAAATTTCAATTGTAAAGAAACTGCTATTTTAGATTTATCATACAGTACATTTTTAATTTGGATTGTAACCCCATTATCTTTCATCACATTATTCTCATCTACTTTTTGCATATACCCATTATCTGCCGCTTTTTGAACTCCCTGATCTTTCGCAAATAAGAATTCCTTTACCACAGCTAATGCTGAATCACCATACACGCCAACTCCAACGCTTGCTCCAACAATCGTTAGCCCCGCTATCATTGCTGCAACTATTTTTTTATGGGAGGATGTTTGTTTTTGTTTCTTACTTTTTCTAATTTCTTCAAAAGCAAGTTCTTTTTTCTTCAAAACACTAGTAGGAATTGTTACATCATCCTTTAATGCTTCTTCTAATTTATGTTCGAATTGTTCATTCATTTTAAATTCCCCCCATTGTTTACATTCTCCCAGTCTTCTTTTAAATAATATTCTTTTAACTGTTGCCTTGCTCTATGTAGTCTTGATTTGATTGTTCCTTCTTTTTCATTTAAAATCTCTGCAATTTCTTTTGTTTTAAATTTATTTACATAATAGAGTACGATTACTAATCGATACTCCACACTTAAATAACTAAGCAGATTGTCAAATTCAAGCTTTTGTTCAATATTGTCTTTTACGATTTGATCTCCCTGCACTTTCCCATAATCATCCACATATAGAACATTATTTTTTCGTACTATATCATTACATTTATTCATTAATATTTTCGTAATCCATGTTTTAAAATAACCTGGTTCTTTTACCTTTTTTAAATTTGTAAAAGCAGACAAAATTGTTTCCTGTATTGCATCTCCTATATCTTCTTCATTTTTCAAGCGTGCTTTTGCCACCTTATACATTTGTGGCATTAATATATATCAATTGCCTCAATAAAGGCTTCCTCATCACCTTTTTGAGCCCGCTTTATAAGCAGCTCCATTTTAAATTCCCCCTTAGAAATCTACCATTTATGTTTTATATAACTATTAGACTGTATATACCTTAAAATGGTTGCAAGAAATTCTAAATAAAGTGAAACTTTAATCAGTGGGGGTTTTATCCGTCCCCCACTGATTATTAGTTAAACCAATCGGGCATTAACGGGCAGCCCGACCCCCACCTAACTTATTTGCTTTCCCTGAATTTTGAGATGGGGGTCTTACTGCCCTGCCCATTAAAGCGGGATAAAAATAACCTTAGCTCAGCAAATATCCGAACTAAGATTACTTTAAGTACAATGCTTCATGATTCTTATTCTATCTTGGCGCAAGTTAAACAATAGAGTGTATATCAAAAATGGATTTTCTGAATACTTCCGAATTAGAACCGTAAAAATGAGTTTATAAAATTGTACACTTGATTTTCACATAATGAAAAAAAGCGCTGAACAAACATCAGCACTCTTCCTCATCATCCTCGTTATTTACACACAGTTGTTCCGCTATTTCTTGTACCCGTTCCATCGTTATTCCTTCTCTAAATTCCACAGCTAGAGGATGGTCTGTCGGCTCTAGTTCAATATAAGGACGAATGCCATCGGCTCTCAGATGAACCATCGTTTTTAAACTTACTGTTTCCAACTCATATGGTAAATCCGTCGAAAGCCACCCAAACATTGGCTCTAATAATTGTTGTTTATCCCAAAATTCATTCACCTTATCAAAATTCGTTTCACTTAATGAAACCCATACACCCCATATGAAATGTTCATTTGTACCAATGATAGGAATTTCAATACTCCCTCGCATAAAGAAGTGTTCTCCATCCATCACGCATAAATCATCGTTCATTTCAAATCTATCTTCTCGCTCTTCAGGTTCAGCATCATAATAATAAACAGGAGCTGATGATCCATAGCTCCTTGGAATTTCTTCATGATATGTACCGCAGCACCTACAAGTATATCCACTTATTTTCGTCATTCTATTCCTCCATCAGTTTTACATTCATTTTAGCAAAATACTTATAAAGCGAAAATAAAAAAACAAGCAGTTCCAGCGATCAGCTAAAACTACTTGCTCTCCTACTTATTATTGCTACTCTTTAATAAATTCCTTCGTACTTCTCACTGTATCAATTGGACGAACTAATTTTTCGATTTCTTCACGTTTTGGCTCTAAGAACGGAGGTAATGATAATTTTTCGCCAAGTGTTTCGTATGGCTCATCTCCCATAAACCCTGGGCCATCTGTTGCAAATTCAAATAAGATTTGTGGTGCAACTCTTGCGTATAATGACTCGAAGAAGTGACGGTCTACATAACCAGATGAAGGAAGCCCTACACTGCTGATTCTCTCGATCCATTCTTCTAATACAGCGCGATCTTCTACGCGGAATGCAGCATGGTGAACAGTACCAAAACCTTGTCGTGCTTCTGGAAGAACCGTATTATGTTCTACAATAACAGATGCACCGTTTCCGCCTTCGTTTACTTCAAATAAATAGAATTCTCCTTCTTGCGCAACCTCTTTAAATAATAGAACTTTTTCTAACACTTCTTTGAAGAAACTAAAGTTTGCAATGCGGATAAATACAGGGCCTAAACCAGTAATTGCATATTCTAATGGAACTGGACCTTTTTGCCATGGTGTACCTGATTCGATCCCTTTATCAAGTTCATCTGAGATTAATTGATAGTGTTGATCATCAAAGTCAACGAAAGAAAGAGTTTTCTTACCAAATTGCTCTTTAATTCCTGTATGTTCCACGTCCAGACGGTCAAAGCGTTTTACCCAATACTCTAATGCCGCATCAGTTGGAACACGGAATGAAGTTTTTGAAATTTCATTTGTACCGTGTACTCCTTTTGGAATACCTGGGAAGTCAAAGAATGTCATGTCTGTTCCTGCACTACCTTTATCATCTGCAAAGAATAAATGGTACGTTTGAATGTCATCTTGGTTTACTGTTTTTTTAACTAAACGCATTCCTAAAACGTGAGTGAAAAACTCATAGTTTTTTTCTGCACTACTTGTAATCGCTGTAACGTGGTGAATTCCTTTTAATTGGTTCATTTTATATTCCTCCAATGGTTTTAAAATTTATATTTTCTCTTCTATAGGTGCTAAATTCGCTTCAATCTCTGCACGCTGATCTTCTAAGAAAGGTGGTAAATCAAGTTTTTCTCCTAAATGTTCCACATCTCCATCAACTGTAAATCCTGGTCCATCTGTCGCAATTTCAAATAAGATTCCGTTTGATTCGCGGAAATATAAGCTTTTAAAATAGAAACGGTCGATGATTCCTGAAGACTGGAAGCCTCTTTGTATCACCTGTTCTTCCCAATAAGCAAGCTCTGCATCATTTTTTACACGAATTGCTAGGTGGTGAATGCTACCGCGGCCCGGTTTTTCAGTAGGACCATCTAAATATTTCACAACTATTTCTCCAAAAGCCTCGCCTTTAATGGACTGAAAAATTGCTTCCTCTTCGCTGCGGCTAACCTCTGTATAACCAAACATCTCTGTAAGTGTACTCGCCATTTTATCAAGTCTACGAACTGTCATTTCCACAGAACCCATTCCTTGAATTTGATGCTTTGCAGGAACTTCTGATTTCTCCCAAGTTTCCCAGTGCTCCACTTTTTCTCCGTTTGAAACGAGTAGTACTAAGCGAAGACCTTCAGCATCCTCAAACTGCAAAGCAGGACGATTTGCATATGTTGTTATTTCACTATGTTTCACATCAAATGTCTCAAATCGTTCTTTCCAGTAATGTAAGCTATCCTCTGAAGGAACGAGTAATCCAATTCGAGTAATGGCATTCGTACCGCGGTACGTTTTTCCTACTAAAGGAATTTCAAAAAACGATAATTCTGTACCTGGACTTCCTGTTTTATCTCCATAAAATAAGTGATACATTGATGGATCATCTTGGTTTACTGTCATTTTCACGCGACGTAAACCAAGCACATTTTTATAAAAGTGATTATTTTCATTTGCATTTTTCGTAACCATTGAAATGTGATGATGCCCTTTAATTTTATACATTCGTAATTCCTCCGCTTCATTTTACTAGTCAAGTGATAAATAAAAAAATAACATTTCCCACAACTAATATGGTTTTTAGCGTTTTAATTTATCCTCATTATGTTTTTGTAAATTCATCTTAGTTTTTACTGCATAAGTTACTTTGTTTTGTAAGTCGAAAGCAAGTGAGTGTATATTTTTCATATGACTCAATCGCTTTCGTTACTATCACTTTACACCTCAAGTGATTAAAAAGCAAGAGATTTATCTCAAATTCGAGATTTTTTTATTGCATAACATTTTGGACTGGAGAATGGTTTAGTAAATATAAAAAACATTAGTAGCGAAAAGAACCGTCAATCTAGATTAAAGTTGCAACGCCATCAGCAAAACAAAACATCATCAAATCAGGAGATGTCTCCCCCTATGAAACACCAGATGGGCAACTTAATGGATTGAAAGGATACCTTGATCATAGATGTTGGTGGTATGAGTTTAAGTAAGATAAGAGACTAGCCTCCTTTTACAAATTCAATGTTGATTCTATCAACGTCAATTTCAACATACTTGTTAAAGTATTTGCTGCGTTCCGGGAATATTTCATCTTCATCTGTAATAATAATCCCTGCATCAATAAACCTACGATTTAATATTCCACTAATACGATACTTAAAAGAATTATCAATTCTTTTTAAACTTTTAACTCCATCTGTTCCTTCGTTTATTTCAATATTATCGAAAACTGTAATGTCGAGAATAACAGGATAACTTTTTCCTTCTTCAATTTTATATGAACAAACAGTGGAGAATCCCATAACGTTTACTTGTTTTTTGCGGATAACTTGTGCATAACGTCCATCTGTTAAAATGTACCTTACGATGACTTCAAAAAATAACACAACCCTTTATTTTCCCCTCTACTATCGTCGTACACTGTACATAGCCATTATAATCTATAAAACAACAATAAAAATTTAACACTTAATACACTTATAAAATTATAATGCTCTTTTAAATTTCTACGCTAAAATGCAAAAAGCACTTGTTGCCTTTAATTGACAATCAAGTGCTTTAAGTTCATCCATTTTTAAGTAGCATAAATTTGTAAGTTTTGTAGTAACAGTATGACACCTTTTACATGTCATGACAACTACTACGTTAAATCTTACGAGTTTGTACGAGTTCGTTAGTTTTATATACATTCCGTGTGTTTATATTCATCACCCAGTAAAATGTCATCTCTCCAAACCTCGTACCTCGTTTTCTTATTCTATCATTGCACATAGCACTCTATGATGGTACAACCATCATGGAGTATGCACTTTTAAACAACCTATTCTTTTTCTTTCCACTACAATAATAAGTTATTTTCTTGTTGACTTGCCTTATGTGCTTTTATATCTTTTCAACTTTAAACATTAGATGCTCTTAATTACCTCATTAACAGATTCACTAAACATATCAGGGTCTTCATTTTTTATATCAATCAATAATTCTTTAATACTAATCGTAATTGATGGATCAAATTCCGAAAGTACTTTTCCATATGCTAATCTTACTTGAGGGTGATTAAGAATTCTATAATGTAAAATTTCTACCCATTCTTTTGCTGAGTTAATCATCTTCGGAACAGCTTTAGCAATACATACAAGTCCTTCTTCTATATTATTTTTATATAAGCTCTCTATTCCATGAATTAAACCAAACATAACCTCAAATTGCTCAGTCTCATCATCCAAAACTAAACATAAATCTGTAATAACAGAGACGTCGTTGTACTCTATTACTTCCATTAATGACTCATTAAAATCTCGTATCTCATTTTCATTTTCTAATAAACGATTATCATATAGTCTTTTTAGATGACTCTTAATATCCAAAGGTAATCATCCTTTCCATGTTTTATTTATCAAATAAATGCGGATACAGCTCTTTGTTTCTTTTAATAACTTCTCTTAAACCTTCTCTTATCTCAGCAGTATGTAAACCATCTTTTATATAAATTCTTCGAGCATCCAAAATATCATGAGCTAAGGCATCACGAAAGCTAAGGTTTAAATACGCCTTCGATTTTTCTCCTGATAGACCATATGTATATGTTTCACGATGTCTCCCACCGGTCCCAGGATGAGGTTGTTCCATATTCATACTGACACCATCATTCCTTTTTATACCAGCTTGTTTCATTTTCTCTGCAGAAGGCATATGATGTGGAGTAATATTATCAAAAGCAGTTCCTTGTTTCACAAGTTGTTTATAGGTTCCAACTTTTCCTTCATTAGTCAATAGAGCTTTACCCGTCCCCTTAACTACATCGGCTCCTCCAACAGGTACTTTTTTAGCTATATTTACAGCCTCAGTAGCCTTAGCAGTCATTTTAACTCCTTTTCCTACTTTAGCTATCTTTCCAAAGGGTGTAAGGCCGGCTACAGCCATGACACCTGCTCCAGCACGTTCCCACCCCGAAAGTTTTTCGCCAGTAGATGGATCAATACCATCCCAAACACGACGAACATCATACTCACCACTTATTTCTCCAGCTATATCCCTAGCTAATTTTCCACCATCAAAGCCGTTCTCTTCAGAAGATGTTTTACCGCACATTGCACCTTCTTCTATTGTAACATCTTGATCATCCGCATTGCGAAATTTTTCAGCAATTCGTTTCAAATCTTCTTCTACTTGCACAAGTGAATTGATAGATGTAAAAGCTTTTGGTCTCGCATCATTGAACATTTGAACGAATTGTTGATTAGAGGCACCAATCCATTGAAAACACAAATGATCAATTTCATTACATAAATTATTATGTATAGATTCTAATGCGATTCGAGTATTACTTGCACGATTAGCAACTTCTTCTAGCATTTCAGGTGTCACTTTGATTTGAACCATTTCTTTCCTCCCTTTCCCCAATTAAAATTATGAGATAAAAAGAAAAAAATGTAAATACAGAAACTTTAGATTAGTATAATAATGTGTATATAAAATAAAAGGGCATCCCCAAACGGAAATGCCCTTTTATTTCAGGTTTAAATTAAACCCATCCCTTTTAACATCTCAATTAAACTAGTATAGAAGTATTCACATGCCTCTGTCTCAGAATTAAATGTCTTAAGATTACTCTTTGTTCCTCGCTCACTATACTTCCCATACTCCATTCTATTCATTGAAACAATACGATTCGTTTGGTAATCCACCCTTTAAACTATATAAATCCTTTGACACCTCTTCTTGTAATAATTTCTGTTCTAACCCATTTTTTCACATGTTTAGAACTTACCCTTTTCAATGATTCTTCTTCAATTATTTCCTTTTAACTATTTCATTTTTAATATAAAAACAGCCCCACTAAGCGTATTAACACTTAATGAGGCCATTTGATTCACACTATTAATTATGAAACGACGGTTTATAGAACGAACGATTATCAAGAGCAAAGACACGCTCTGTGTATTCGCCTGGTTTTGTGCGTCCTAATGCACGGTCCATCATGTTCATTTTTGCATCTAAGTTATCGATGTAGTGCAGAATTTCTGCTTCTTTTACTAATGGTGGTTTTGGGCTACCCCATTCTGCTTTTCCGTGGTGAGAAAGAACGATGTGTTGAAGAATTAATACTTCTTCTGCATCGATTTGCAGCTCGTCTGCTGCTTTCCCAATTTCGTTCACCATAATCGAAATGTGGCCTAGTAAATTTCCTTCTAACGTATACGTTGTAGAAATTGGGCCAGATAATTCGATTACTTTACCAAGGTCGTGTAAAATAACGCCTGCATATAGTAAGTCTTTATCTAATGATGGATATAGATTTGAGATAGCTTTCGCTAAATCAAGCATCGATACGACGTGATAAGCTAGTCCAGATACGAACTCGTGATGGTTCTTCGTCGCTGCTGGATAGTCTAAAAATTCGTTTTGATGCTTATTTAATAAATGTCTTGTTAGACGTTGAATGTTTGGGTTTCTCATTTCAAATATGTATTGCGTAATTTTCTCAACCATATCTTCTTTTTTCACTGGTGCTTTTTCTACGAAATCTGAGATATCCGTTACTTCATTTTCATTCGCAACTCGGATTTGTTTCACACGTAATTGAATACGTCCTTTGTAGTTTAAAATATCACCAGCTACTTTCACGATTGTTTCCGCTACATATTGTTTCTCAACTTCTGGTGATACATCCCATAACTTCGCTTCAATATCTCCACTTGGATCTTGTAAGATTACTGTTAAAAATGGCTTTCCATTGCTTGCGATACCTTTTGTCGCTGTTTTAATTAACAAGAAAATATCGACTTGTTCACCAACTTCATACTCTGCAATTTTCTTTTTCATTCGAATTCCTCCACCAAATCAGTTACTTTTAGTATAGCACACTACAACTCATTTTCTTTACGCTTATGCGTTAATTTTATAATCTGTTTTTCTGTAAAATACGTTAGTAAATGCGCATGGCATGTAAAGAAGATCACTTGTCTATCCTTTGCAATTTCCTTTATAAGTTCAATCGTCCGATTCGTCCTTACCGCATCAAAGTGTACGAAACTATCATCAATAATAAATGGATAATCATGCTCAAATGTTTTCGCTAATGCAAATCTCAGCGATAAATACAACTGCTCAGCTGTCGCTTGGCTTAGTTCATGACTATAAAAACGCATACCATCGTTACGCTCTACAATAAACGGCTCCGCCTCTGACGGTGAAAAGATTTTACTATATCGTCCGCCTGTTAAATAGACGAAATACTCTTCTGATTTTTGTAAAATACGAGGAAGATGTACTTCATGATAATATTGCTTCGTTTTCGTTAACACTGTCTTTGCGGTCGCATACGCAGCCCACTTCTTCACTTGTTCACGCACTTGCGCTTTTTTCATTTCCCATTCGTGCAGTAAATCGCCGTACGTACTACCTTCTTCTAAATTCGCAATTTCCATACGATGTTTCGCAATGCGCTCCGTTAGTTCTTTTTCCTTTGTAAGACAGTTTTGCATGACTGTCATTTCTTGCTTTAATTTTTCATCATACCCGTCAGCCTCATAATGTTCAGCTAATGATAAACTCGTTAAACGTTGTTCTAACAGATCAATTTGTGGTAATAAACGCCCCACTTGTTTCTCTGCATCTTCACGTTTTTCCGCTAGTTTACCTGCCTCTAAAAACATCTCTTCATTTGTAGCTTCTGCGATATGCCATAAACTATCTCGTTCTACTAACAGTTGTTTCAATTGCTCTTGCATGAACGCATATTCTTCTTGCCATTCAGCTAGTTTCTCTTTTAGCTGCTTACAAGTTTGGCGTTTTTCTTTCTCATTTTGCATACGGCTTTGCGCCTCGTGCAGCTTACTATACTCCGCACTACCGATAACAGTTTCTAGTTTATGTTCAAATTGCGAAATCATTTCATATAATGAAGATTTTCGTGTGCCTTGCTTCTCTAATTCACGATATAATTGCTGCATTTTTTCCATACGCTCAAACGCCGGCAATATGTGCGCATACGTATAAAATTCAGGGAACGTATAGCGCTTTTTATACGCATTGACTTGTTCGCTCATGCGGAACGTTTCTCCCTCCCATTCCTCATACGATGAAACGACTTTATCATACGCTCGCTCCATTTGCTGTAATTTATAAGACTCACGCTCAAATAGTTTACGTATCTCTTCATCTTTTTCTAACTCATAGTGCACAGACATCGCTTCTTCACTTTGCCTTCCGCCAGCACTTTGCTGTAGAGTAAGAAGTTCTTCTTGTAATCCACTTGACGGATCCTTATATAAAACAAGGGCAAGAACAATCCCTACAAAAACGATGACGCTAATAAATAAGAGCGGGCGATTGTCTATAAATAAACTTGTGAATAAAACGCCTGTGTTAATAAGGAGTAACAGAAGACAAACTCTTTGCCACTGCTTTTTCTTTTGCATAGCCGCTCCTGCTTTTTCCTCGTACTTGCGCTTCATTCTCTCTGCGCCCATACCGATAAACGCCGCATCTTGGAACGACTTCTCTTTCTCGGCTAACGCATTTCGCTCTTCATCCGCTAACATTTGCTTCTGAATCTGTCTTATATTTTCTTCTTGTTCTTCTAATTGCTCCTGCGCTACTTTAAAACGATCATCAAGCTGTGCTTTTTGCGTTTCTAATTCGCGCGCCTTTTGTACTGCCTGCGTAATTAACTCTTTCGTTGCCAAACTCATATCAAACGACAGGACTGTTTCTTTTTCAAAAGTAGCACCAATTTGTTGCTCGAGTTCTGCAAGCTCTTCTTTTATATTCGTAATCGTTCCTGTTATATCACGCATTTCTTGGCGTGCATTTTCGTAAGACATATGCTGCATGCGAAGTTCTTCTACGTAACTTTCTTTTTGTAAAAACTCTTCATCTATTTGAATCGATTCCATTTCCGATTGCACTGTCTCTATTTTTTTATGGAGCGAATCAACTTGTAATTGAAGCGGCTCCATCTTCGCCTTAATCGCTTCATAGCGTGCCATTCCGTTTACAGGAAATTGCCCGTTCTCGTTTTCTAGCACTTTCTCATGCGCACGCTTTTCAATAACGAGAGGTTCTAGTGCTGCTAATATTTCATAATCTTGCTTTCGTTTTTCTGCACTCTCTTTTTCTGCGCGAACAAACACCAATTTCTCTTCACTTTCTTTTAACTGCTCCACCTGTTTTTCATACGTGCCAATTTTCCCTTGCCACTCTTTCATCTTCTCTTCCAGCTTCTTTATTTCTTGCAGTGAAACGTTAATTTCTGGCTTACGACCACTCGGCTTAAAGCGCTGATCCATTTCTTTTTCTAGCTTTTTATCGAGCTGCAATAACGCATCACTTCCGACTGCGCTTGCTGAAAATAAATAATTGCCGATATCCGCTTCACCAAGCTGATGAATGTTTTGAAGACCGTGCATATCAAATGAAAAGACAGATTCAAATAAGCTCTCATTCATCCCGCTTAATATATCGTGTAAAATCTCCTCGCCGCCCGTTTTCCCGTCTTCAAAATAAACGGTTACTTCACCAGCGGCCGTCTTTGGCAATCGTTCAATTTTCAAACGGTCGTATTTCTCTGTTTGTACAGTAATTGCTCCGCCATACTTGCCGCCTTCTTTCGGTTCATAACGGCGCTGTCCTCTCGTCGGAAAACCGAATAAAATACTTTTCATAAACGAGCGAATTGTCGATTTACCCGCTTCATTTTCACCGTATAACACCGTCAGCATTGACAGGTCCATTTCCACATTTTCTAATTTTCCGTACCCATAAATATGGAGTTTTTCCATTCTCATTTCTTATCCCTCTCTTGCTGGAATAATTGTTCTAAAATAATATTTTCTGCTTCCTTTTGAATCTCTTTCTTCTCTTCTTCTGTAAAAGATTCAATGCTATTACGCGCTACAGGAGATGTCCAAATTGTACGCAATACTCCGTCCATATTTGTGAAAGCTTCTAACTCCTTTAGCACACTACCGACGAAATGATTTTCTTCTTTCAAACGTTCGATTTCCGCAAAAGAGACCGTCTCATTTTTCCACTTCATCGCATATACGAAATCTTTTCGCTCTTCGCCCGCTGCTAAAATATGAAAAATCTCTTCCACACGTTTTTCATCACGTAAATAAGGAGAAAGTGGCCCCTGTCCTGTAAATAAGACCGTTAATAGCGTTCCTTCCTCTTCTCTTCGGCACTCATTCATCGCACTTGATACGCTCGTCATAAGTTCATCAACAGTTTCAAGTCCGTCAATATTTACTTCTATCTCATCCCACACAACATCCGCCGTATGGAAAAAGGAACAGTGTGATCCTTGTTTCGTAAGTTCAATCAAGTATGCACCCTTCTCGCCCGTTTCCTTACGATGACGCCCTTGTATATTACCCGGATAAATAATATATGGCTCCTCTGATAAAATTTCGCGTTTATGTATATGGCCAAGAGCCCAATAATCAAACTGCTTTTCTTTCAGCTCACGAAGTTGAAACGGTGCATAGCGATTATGCTCTGCATCTCCTTCCACACTTCCGTGAAGCATGCCAATATGAAAAGGCGCATCACCCATTTTCTTATACTGCGCTGTCATATTATCCGTTACCGCTTGTTGCAAATAACTAAATCCGTAAATAGAAGCTAACAACTCACCATCTTTATAAAAGGATTTCTCTTCTACGTAAGGCTCTGTAAACACGTGAACATTTTCCGGAAACTCAATTGCTGCCCAGCTTCCCCCTAAATGATCGTGGTTACCGTGAATAATAAAAATAGGGATATCGTACTGCGAAAGTCTCTTCATTTGCTCGCGCACAAACACTTGCGCCCTCAAACTTCTCGTCTCCGCATCATACAAATCCCCGGCTAGCAATACGAAATCAACGCGCTCTTGAATCGCTTTATCAACAATACGTTCGAATGATTCAAACGTACTTTGTTTCATTCTCTCCCAAACAGACTGCGGTACATTCATCTCCATCCCTTTAAACGGACTATCCAAATGCAAATCAGCCGCATGTATAAACTTCACTTGTTTCACAAATAACGATCCTTTCTATGTTTCAAAAGTTTCACCTTATTGTAACACGCAATGTCATATATTTCTTTGCATATTCTAGTGTTTTATGCCAAAATAGTTATAAGATTCTGATTTCTATTATTGGAGGGAATTTTCATGGGATTATACGTTCTAACAGTCTTTGAAAAAGATGGTTCTAAAGCATTAGACGAATCATTCGAGGCGGCAACTGAAAAAGAAGCGAAAACAAAAGGTGAATCTCTTTTACGAGAAAAAGGATTGTATGAAAAAACACATCGCTGCACATCTTCTGCAGGTAAGCTCGTTTTATTCCAGCGCTAAAAAAAGAAGCGTCATCCGCTTCTTTTTCACTCTACTATATCTTCGTCACACCACGTAAACACCACATCTAGAATGCGATTACCGATACGTACGCGCTTATTCCATTTTCCTGTTTGGATCTGATGTTGCAATTCCGCCTTCATCTTTTCCGTCCAGTCGTGAATCGTTTCACTACCGTCGTACGGATATACGCCTGGAAACTCTTCCTGCAGTAGATGCAAGCTCTCTGCATCAAAATGAAAATGGAAGAAGTAGTTTGCTGTAAGCGATGGTTCTTGCAATCGTAAAAAATGATCATCAATTTGCTTTCTATTTCGATAGAAAGTAAAGATATTCACTTTACCGCTCGTAATTTGGTCAATTTGAATTTCGTGCTTCTCTATAATCACGTCTTGCCCACCTCGTTATATACTACCTTTAGTATATATGTCTTTTGCAACAAAGTTAACCATTTTCGCGCGAAATTCATTTCCTTCATTATATTACCTGTACCTCCATATGCAATCAGAACAAATAAAACAAAGTTGAAGGGGAGCGATCACATGTATTTCGGAAGCAAAGGTTGGTATGTAAAAGAACTGAAAAAATTAGGTATCCGTACTTATGAGGGTAAAAAACTAGAATCGTATCGTACGCATGTATTATCTAGTTTACTTGAGAGAATGAAGAGAGCTTCGGCTTAATAGATGGAGGAAGCGACTACGGTTGCTTCCTTTTTATATAGTGGAAAAAGAAATAATCCTATCTTAACATTCTACCTTTACAGTTATACTCTCTTGATAAAAGCCACCCATTATCAACTGAATCTCTATTACCAAATCTCCTTCCCGATAATTATTTATATATATTTTAAATTCTCCATACTTATTAACCCGTCCGCTTCCAACATGCATATCGCCACTCGTTATAACAATTGTTGAATGAGGTCTCGCACGGCCAGATATACAATTATCATTATATTTCACAGAGTCTATCGTTAGCTCTTGATGAATATTATTAACTGAATCTATACATTTCTTGTTATACAAATTAACATCTCTTTCTTCGGCCCTCAAAAGCGCTCGATTCCCGTTAATCTTTTCTGCAGAGAAAGCAACATTCCCTAGCCAACTAAACCTATCAAATGTCGTAATAGGTAGAAACATCTAAATTAACTCCCCCATTCTTCCAATACGTTCTTCTCATTTTTATGAACTTATAACAATTCGTTCACGGTTGTGATTAAAGAAAACTGTTTTGCTTTTCCATTCAATTTCGCACTGTTAATTTATATTGAATACATAGAATACTGTTTTTCATCCCAGATGCTATGAAAACACTACACAAAAGGAACCATGCTCCATTCAATATAAATCCATCTTCAAATATGTTAATCATAATTATGTTTCCAATTATTAAGAGAATCCATGAAATAGAATACTGTTTTCCATTTGTAATATATACAGTTCTATCGTTATTACAGACTATAATTCCCCCACCTTGCCAAACACCTATAGCAAAAGAAAAAAGTGTAACTGCCATTAACTCTGCTTGTAAATCCCAAGTCATTGGTTGCGGTACTGTATAAATAATAATTCCTATCATCATTAGAAAAGTTATTATATCTATCCTGTTTATTTTTCTTTGCTTGCTTTGCATCCAAATAAAGATAATTACTATAGGAATTAAAAACAAATTTGTCATTTAATTATTCTTCTTCCTTTCTCACATTAAAAATGTCTGCAATTGTACTGTCCTTAAATCTTTCATGCTGTCCAAAGCATAACATGAGAAATAAATAAAAAAATCGTACAAAAGGGCAAACCTCTCATGTACGATTGGGCATATATAATGTTTTAAAAATGAATTAACTTTTTTTCAATAGATACAGCTACTGCTTCTGATCGGGAATTAACACCTAATTTATTGTATATATTTGTTAAATACGCTTTTACTGTTCGCTCAGCTATTCCCATATCGAATGCAATGTCTTTATTCTTATTTCCACGCGCAATAGCTTTCAACACAAACAATTCTTTTTCTGTTAAGTTATTTTCCTCAACCACATTAGCATGTATTTCTTTCCTTTTATAATTCACTATCTTTTCCATAATATTGGGTTGTAGTAAAATCTCACCTCGAATAGCCGCTTCCAATGTTCGAAATAAATTCTCACGATCCGTATCTTTTAGCAAATACCCTTTTGCTCCTAACTCAATTCCCTTTAACATTAATTCATCTTCGTTATAAGTAGTCAATATAATAATCGGCGTATGATTTTGTTTTTTATTCAAAACCTCAATTGTTTCTAAACCACTCATTTTAGGCATATTTAAATCCATTAAAATAACATCAGATTTCTTTTTTTCTATAAAAGAAAGGGCTTCTTCTCCGTTTGTAGCCTCACCTATAATTTGAAATGAATCACTCGTTTCTATTATTAATTTCAGACCTTCTCTCACAACGAAATGATCATCCACAATTAATACGTTATACTTCATGACTATCTCCTTCTTTATTTATAGGCACTTGAATATATATTTTCGTACCCTTCATCTTCTCACTCAATATATGTATTTCTCCATTAATTAATCGAACTCGCTCATTTAAACCGATTAAGCCATAATGTCCAGGATTCTTACCGATATACCCAGTGTCAAAACCAATTCCATTATCTTCAACTTCAATAGTAAGTTTTTCAAGTTCATCGACATATTCAACTTTTAAATTTACATCTGTTGCCTGCGAATGTTTTGCGATATTCGTTAAACATTCACTAATTATACATAAACAATGTTCCTTTACTAAGCCTGAAATATGCGGAGGGCTTTGAATAGTAAATCTCACGTGTATAGACGTAGCCTCAGAAAAACGTTGAACCTCTTCTACTACTGCTTCATTAAATGAATTAGTAGTATGGCGCAAATCATCAATAACCAGCCTTGCATCATGTAAAGTTTGTCTCGCCCTTATCATAGTTTGTTTCATAATCTCTTGAGATCGTCCTATATTCCCTTTCTGCATATGGGCATCTATTGCTTCCAATTGCATAATTAAGCTCGCTACACCTTGCGCTAACGTATCATGTAAATCTCTTGCCATTCGCTGTCTTTCATTAGCTAATGTCAATTCTTCTACTCTCATATATGCAGACTCTAACTCTTGAATGTAGCTCTGTATACGATTCCGCGCATCATATTGCTGCTTATTAATATAAGAAAAAGGAATAATAATTGCTAACACTAACAGAAACATAGAGATAAGAATAGCTAATTTATTTACACCATAATTTATACTAATTGCGGTACAAAATATGGCATACATAAGAGTAAAAACTGCTATTACTTTAAATATATTGTGATAAACATATAGACTCTGTGCAATTAAAATAGGTGTTAATCCAACAAAAATTGCTATCGAAGCATTTGATGCAATGAATGCAGCCAAAAAAACAATGAACAGTTGTACAAAAAAGAAGTATAACAATTGCCTATTCCTTAATGAACTAGCATACCAATGAAAAACAGTATGGATAACAATGACCATTGTAAAGAAGAAACTATCCATCGAGAGAATATTATTACGAAATGCTAAAAGCAGCGAAGCTATATATACGAGTGTAATCCATAAAACAATAAACCTTCTTGGAATAAATACCGCTTCCAATACATTTGTATCCACATCTATATTTGAATTTATTTTTTTCATATTCGCCCTCCACCATTATATTATACAAGATGCGACTTACATTTTGATAAAGTGAAATTTTAATTATTGGGGCTTTTGTCCATCCTCATTATCAAATATAAATATGAAGTATTGCATATCGAAATGCATTGATGTTTTTTGTAAACGTTTACTAAAATAAGATTATAAAGATTTATTACATCCTACTACTAAAGGAGACAATCATATGGAAATCGCAATGGCAGTTTTAAAATTTGTAGGTGGAGTAATTCCATTAGTTCAAGAGCTTTTAAAAGCATTCATGTAAGGTTATCATTCAACAATTATTTATAAGAATTATCATACAAATGATCTGTATATCAAAAACAAATTGATACACAGATCATTTGTGTGATAAAACTTTATACGAGAACTATGTAACCTAGCAGAACAGTAATGATACATCTATCTCAAGTTGGAAAAAAACGCTCACAAGGGCGTCTTTTTCTTATATTACTATGTATTCAGGAGAAATCGATTTTATCAAATGGATAAACGACGTCTTTCTGTTCCCCTTTATTTTTTACTAATGAAATAACCACCCAAACCAAAAATGCTATAATAAACCCAATCAAACTAAGGGGGAACATTTATGTTGCACAGAACATGCATTCAATTTCACAAGTTCGGCAATCCAAAAGATGTACTACAAGTTGAATATAAAAATATAGAACCATTAAAAGAGAATGAAGTTTTAGTCCGCATGTTAGTTAGACCAATTAATCCATCTGACTTAATTCCAATAACGGGAGCGTACGCTCATAGAATTCCTTTACCTAACATACCTGGTTATGAAGGTGTTGGTATTGTAGAAGATGTGGGAGCTTTTGTTTCTAGAGACCTTATCGGTAAACGTGTTTTACCGTTACGCGGAGAAGGTACTTGGCAGGAATATGTGAAGACGTCGCCTGATTTTGTAGTCCCTATTCCTGATTCCATTAATGATTTCACAGCGGCACAAATGTATATTAATCCTCTTACGGCGTGGGTTACTTGTACAGAAACGCTAAACTTACAGAGTAATGATGTTTTATTAGTGAATGCTTGTGGATCCGCTATTGGGCATCTTTTTGCGCAGTTATCACAAATTTTAAACTTCCGACTCATTGCTGTTACAAGAAATAATAAGCATACAGAGGAGTTACTACGCCTTGGTGCTGCATACGTAATCGATACTTCCACTACCCCGCTTTATGAAACCGTTATGGAGTTAACAAACGGGCTCGGCGCGGATGCTGCGATTGATTCTATCGGGGGACCGGATGGAAATGAATTAGCTTTCTCCTTACGTCCAAACGGGCATTTTTTAACGATCGGCCTTCTATCAGGTGTACAAGTTAACTGGGCAGAGATTGTCACGAAAGCAAAAGTGCACGCGAACATATTTCATTTACGACATTGGAATAAAGAAGTGTCACCATATAAATGGCAAGAGACGTTTCGTCAATTAATTCGCTTAGTAGAAAATAAGCAATTACGTTTTATGAAAGTCCATTCTACGTATGACTTAGCAGATGTGAAAACAGCAGTTGATGTTGTGCAGTCTGCTGAGAAAACGAAAGGGTAACTAACTGTTACGATTTATTTAACCAATTATAACGAAAGTTAATTAAATATATCAGTAAGCCCTGCTAGTCAAGTGATTGGCTAGTAGTGAGGGTTAACTGCGG
>NZ_JAKUFF010000070.1:0-22038 GCF_022663305.1 Bacillus cereus group sp. BfR-BA-01408
GTAACAATCATCGACTTAAGTGCAGAACGTCTTCGTCAATTAGATGACATTTTCGGAAACCAAGTAAAAACTTTAATGTCTAATCCGTACAATATTGCAGAAGCTGTAAAAGAGTCTGATCTTGTAATCGGTGCAGTATTAATCCCAGGTGCAAAAGCGCCAAAACTTGTAACAGAAGAAATGATTAAATCAATGGAACCTGGTTCTGTTGTTGTAGATATCGCGATTGACCAAGGTGGTATTTTCGAAACAACTGACCGTATTACAACTCATGATAACCCAACTTACGAAAAACACGGCGTTGTTCATTATGCAGTTGCAAACATGCCAGGTGCGGTTCCACGTACATCAACTCTTGCATTAACAAACGTAACAGTACCATACGCAGTACAAATTGCTAACAAAGGCTACAAAGAAGCTTGCTTAGGCAACTCTGCATTACTAAAAGGTATTAATACATTAGATGGCTATGTAACATTCGAAGCAGTTGCAGAAGCTCACGGTGTAGAGTACAAAGGTGCTAAAGAATTATTAGAAGCAGAAACAGTATCTTGCTAATAGAAGCATTATACAAAACAAAATCGAACAATATATAAACCAACATGATAAGAGCTAAGAGTGAATATCTCTTAGCTCTTCTTGGCAAAAGGGGGCATACATCGTGGCCAACCTATTTAAAAAGAAATCCGTTACGCAATTGTTAGGGGAAAGTAAAAGTAAAACTTTAACGAAAACGCTAGGGGCATTTGACCTAACAATGCTAGGGATTGGTGCGATAATTGGTACAGGAGTACTAGTATTAACAGGATTAGTAGCAGCAAGAGATGCTGGTCCAGCAGTTATCTTTTCATTCATGATTGCAGCGATTGTTTGTGGATTTGCAGCATTATGTTATGCAGAAGTTGCATCTACACTTCCGGTTTCAGGTAGTGTGTACACATATTCATATGCGACAATTGGTGAGTTTATTGCCCATCTAATGGGATGGACATTACTATCTGTATATGTCGTAACAACTGCTGCAGTAGCAGGTGGATGGACAGGTTATTTTAATAACTTAGTGAGTGGATTCGGATTAGAAATTCCAACAGAGTTGTTAAAGATTCCATCACAAGGTGGGATCGTGAATTTACCAGCAGTAGTCATTACATTAGTTTTAACTTGGTTACTATCAAGAGGTACGAAAGAAAGTAAGCGTGTAAATAACATAATGGTATTAATTAAAATTGGTATTGTTATTTTATTCATTGCAGTTGGTGCGTTCTACGTACAACCAGAAAACTGGACACCATTTGCACCATACGGTATTAGCGGAATCTTTGCCGGCGGAGCAGCAGTATTCTTTGCTTTCTTAGGATTTGATGCATTAGCAACTTCTGCTGAAGAAGTAAAAAATCCACAACGTGATTTACCGATTGGTATTATTGCTTCGTTAGTTATTTGTACAATTATTTATGTTGTAGTATGTCTCGTTATGACAGGTATGGTTTCTTATAAAGAATTAGATGTACCAGAAGCTATGGCATATGTGTTAGAAGTTGTAGGACAAGATAAAGTAGCAGGTGTAATCGCAGTTGGAGCTGTAATTGGTATTATGGCTGTAATCTTTGCTTACATTTATGCAACGACACGTGTATTCTTCGCGATGAGCCGTGATGGTTTATTACCAAAATCATTTGCGAAAATTAATAAAAAGACAGAAGCACCAGTATTTTCAACTTGGTTAACAGGTATTGGTAGTGCTTTAATTGCTGGATTTATCGATTTAAAAGAATTATCGAATTTAGCGAATATTGGAGCATTGTTAACATTTGCGATGGTAGGTGTGTCAGTTATTATTCTTCGTAAAACACATCCGAACTTAAAACGTGGCTTTATGGTACCACTTGTACCAACGCTACCGCTTATTTCAATCGCATGTTGTCTATTCTTAATGTTTAACCTACCATTAACAACATGGATCTACTTCGGTATTTGGTTAGCAATTGGAGTAGTTGTATACTTTGTTTATTCGAAAAAACATAGTCATTTAAAAGACGATGGAAGTTCGCAGGATAATTTAGAACAAGCTAATTAAAAGCTTAGTTAAAAGGGATATAAGTATAGTAAGCCTTGTGCGTCTAGGGAACGCGCAAGGCTTTTTCTTTTGTGCAAAGTGTATATTCTTTTTGTATGAGAATGTAATGGATGCGGAAAATATGTGTAGATCTTTTTAAAATGTGAACGAAATGTTCAAAAAAATGTATGAGATTTCATTGACACATATGAATGGACGCTCATATAATAAAGGTATAAGATATATGAATGATTGTTCATATGTTCAAATAAAGAGGTGAGCTATAATGGCTGGAAATAAAGTAGAAACACCACAAGAGACATGTTCTCAAACGATAATTCATGAAGAAGTTGTTGATCAAGTAAAACAAACAATTCCAACGGATGAAAGTTTAAGTAAAGTAGCAGAATTATTTAAAGTATTAGGCGATCGTACACGTACGAGAATATTACATGCGTTATTTGAAGCTGAAATGTGTGTTTGTGATTTAGCGTATTTATTAGGAATGACACAATCATCTATTTCACATCAGCTTCGTGTGTTAAAGCAAGCGAAACTTGTAAAGAATCGTAAAGAAGGAAAGGTCGTTTATTATTCGTTAGCTGACCAACACGTAATTCATATCTTCGAGCAAGCGTTTGAACACGTAAACGAGGAAGAATAAATAGAACGCGAGGAGGGAGAACGATGGCTGAAGCATTAGTGAAAAAGAAACTGATGTTAGAAGGTTTAGATTGTGCGAACTGTGCAATGAAAATTGAAAAAGGTGTTGGAAATATAGAAGGAGTAAATTCTTGCTCTGTAAATTTCGCGACAAAAACAATGGTTTTAGAAACAGCGCAAAATAAAGAAAGTGAAGTTGTTACAGAAGCAAAACAACTCGTTACAAAATTAGAACCGCACATTAAAGTGCAAGAAGAAAAAAACACAAAAATGGCAAAAGAAGTGTTTATATTAGAAGGTTTAGATTGCGCAAATTGTGCGATGAAGATTGAAAATAAAGTTAAGGAAATGCCGACGGTTTCAGCAGCAACTGTTGATTTCGTATCAAAGAAATTACGAGTTGAAGTAGCGAATAAAAGGGAACTAGAAGCGACTGTAGCTAATATAACAAATGTCGTTCAAAAGTTAGAACCAGATGTGAAAGTTGTTCGTGAAGAAAAGGGTGGTCATGACCATGGACATAGTCATGATCATGGTGAAGCAAATGTGAAAAAGATGGTAGGACGATTAGTGGTCGGCGGAATTTTGACAGCAATTGCTGCATTAGCTGGCTTACCACAAATGATCACAATTCCGTTATTCGTCCTTGCGTATGTATTAATCGGTGGAGATATCGTTTGGAGAGCAGTAAGAAACATAACTCGTGGCCAAGTGTTTGATGAGAACTTCTTAATGGCAATTGCAACACTAGGAGCTTTCGCAATTCAACAATACCCAGAAGCGGTTGCAGTAATGTTATTCTATCAAGTAGGAGAACTATTCCAAAGTATTGCGGTAAACCGTTCTCGAAAATCAATTACTTCATTAATGGATATTCGTCCTGATTACGCGAATGTAAAGGTTGGAAATGAAACGAAACAAGTATCACCAGAAGATGTACAAATCGGCGATTATATTATCGTGAAACCTGGTGAGAAAGTACCGTTAGACGGAAAAGTAGTTGAAGGAACATCAATGGTAGATACTTCAGCATTGACTGGTGAATCTGTACCACGTGAAGTTGAAATTGGAAATGATGTATTAAGTGGTTTTGTGAACCAAAATGGTGTATTAACAATTGAAGTTACAAAAGAATTTGGTGAATCAACTGTATCAAAAATTTTAGATTTAGTTCAAAATGCAAGCAGTAAAAAAGCGCCAACAGAAAACTTTATTACGAAGTTCGCGCGTTACTACACTCCAGTTGTAGTAATTACAGCAGCAATCATGGCGTTTATTCCACCACTTATTTTAGAAGGAGCTACATTCTCGGATTGGATTTATAGAGCTTTAGTGTTCTTAGTAATCTCTTGTCCATGTGCGTTAGTTGTATCTATTCCTCTTGGATTCTTTGGAGGTATCGGTGGCGCATCTAAAAGTGGTGTGTTAGTAAAAGGAAGTAACTATTTAGAAGCTTTAAATGATGTGAAATATATTGTTTTTGATAAAACAGGCACATTAACAAAAGGTGTCTTCAAAGTTACAAAAATGGAACCAAGCGAAGGCATTACAAATGAAGAATTATTAGAGTATGCAGCATTTGCTGAAGTGTATTCTAACCATCCAATTGCACAATCGATTCGAAATGCATATGGAAAATCAGTTGATGAAAAAATAATCGATGATTATAACGAAATTTCTGGTCACGGTACAGTCGTAAAAGTACAAGGAAAAGAAATTTTTGCAGGTAATGCTAAATTAATGAGAAAAGAGAACATTACATTTAAGCAACCAGAAACAGTAGGTACATTAGTTCACGTTGCTGTAGATGGAAAATATGCAGGTTATATTGTTATCTCTGATGAGGTAAAAGAAGATTCAAAACAAGCAATTCAAAAGTTAAAAGAACTAGGCATTAAGAAGACAGTCATGTTAACTGGTGATGCAAAACCAGTTGGTGAAGCTGTTGGTAAAGAATTAGGTTTAGATGAAGTTCACGCAGAACTATTACCGCAACAAAAAGTAGAAGAGATTGAAAAAATTGATGCAGCGAAGCATGGAAAAGAAAAAGTTGCTTTCGTTGGTGATGGTATTAATGATACACCGGTATTAGCAAGAGCCGATGTTGGTATTGCAATGGGTGGTTTAGGATCAGATGCAGCAATTGAAGCAGCAGATATCGTTATTATGACTGATGAGCCTTCAAAAATTGCAACAGCTGTAAACATTGCAAAACGTACACGACGCATTGTGTGGCAAAATATTATCTTTGCATTAGGGGTAAAAGGATTAGTTTTACTACTTGGTGCTTTCGGTATTGCAACAATGTGGGAAGCGGTTTTCTCAGATGTTGGTGTGACACTACTGGCAGTGTTAAATGCAATGCGTGTACTAAGAGTGAAAGATTTATAAAGTGAAACTTTAATCAGTGGGGGGGGCTTTATCCCCCACTGATTATTAGTTGAACCAATCGGGCTTTTACGGGCAGTTGATCCCCCATCTAACGCCTTTGCTTTCGCTGAATTTTGAGGTGGGGGGTCTTACTGCCCGTTAATGCGGGATAAAAAAGAGGACGCAACCTGCGTCCTCCTTTTTTAGGTTATTCTGTTGAAATTGACTCAATAAAATAATAACAAATATTATTTCGAAAATAAATAACGTAATATTAAAATTTACAAATAAAAAATATTTGTCTTGTTATTTTAATATATTTTTTACAAAGATATATAGCATTGAAAAAACAGAGAAGGGCAGTTTCTCTGTTTTATTTTTGTATATTTTTTTCAACTTGTTCTCGAACAGTTTGAATGTAATTCATTTTATGATCCCAGCATTCTTGACTTAAATCGACAGGGTATTCTTCAGGATTTAAAGTTCGCATATATTCTTCCCAAAATAGTGCGAGACTTTGTTCATTATATTTTTGAATATCTAATATGCCTGGTAGTTCATATGTTCTTTCACCGTTAACGAAAATGTCTTTATGCAGTTCGCGTGCTTCAAAGTTGGTTACAAATTTACTTATATACGTGTGAACAGGATGAAACATTTTTAGGCGCTCTTCTTTTCCTGGTTCTTCACAATCTAATGCAATATAATCGCCTTCAGCATGATCGTTCACTCGATTGATAATGCGATAAATTCGTTTCAGTCCTGGAGTAGTAATTTTTTCAGGGTTAGATGAAATTTTAATTGTATCATTTAATTTTCCATCAGTATCTTCAATCGCAACGAGTTTATAAACAGCTCCTAAAGCTGGTTGCTCAAAGGATGTAATCAATTTTGTTCCAACGCCCCATACATCAATTTTTGCTCCTTGAGATTTTAAATGCATAATGGTGTATTCATCTAAATCGCTAGAGGCAATAATTTTTGTATTTGTAAACCCAGCTTCATCTAGTAGTTTTCTTGCCTTTTTAGATAAATAAGCCATATCACCACTATCGAGGCGAATTCCGTAAAAATCGATGCGATCCCCGAACTCTTTCGCCACGCGAATTGCATTTGGAACACCAGATTTTAATGTGTCATATGTATCAACGAGAAAGACGCATTTTTTATGAGTTTCAGCGTATTTCTTAAACGCAACATATTCATCACGGTATGCTTGAACGAAAGAGTGTGCATGTGTGCCGGCTACAGGTATTCCGAAGCGTTTCCCAGCCCGTACGTTACTCGTAGATGAGAAACCACCGATAAAGGCAGCACGTGTACCCCAAAGGGCTGCATCGAACTCGTGGGCACGTCTTGTGCCGAATTCTAAAAGTTCATCGTTATTTGCAGCGTGCTTCATACGAGCTGCTTTCGTTGCAATTAATGTTTGGTAATTCACAATGTTTAACAGGGCGGTTTCAATAATTTGTGCTTCGCCGAGCGGTGCATCGACACGTAATAAAGGCTCGTTATTAAAGACAACTTCACCTTCTTGCATACTTCGAATCGTCCCAGTGAATTTCATATTTTGTAAATACTGAAGAAATTCTTCTTCAAATTGTAATTCTGCTAAATAAGCGATATCGCTTTCGGTAAAGCTGAAGTTTTCTATGTACTCTACAATTTTTTCAAGACCAGCAAAAACAGCATAACCATTCTCGAATGGAAGTTTTCGAAAGTATAAATCAAACACCGAGCGGCGGTTATGAATACCATCTTTCCAATATGTATAAGCCATATTAATTTGATATAAATCTGTATGTAAGGCATAGCTATCGTCTTTATAATAAGTCATCGCGAAAACACCTCCATAATTTGGTTATAGTATACCAATTTTTCAAGGCTCGTAGCAAAGAATGGATATGAAAGTATAGTCAAGAGGGAAAAAAATGAAATATTGCATATTTTTTAGAAAATTAACATTTATCAATTTATATTTCTCAAGATTTTATGTATTATTAAAGTAATGGGGGTAAATGAGAATGGAGGAGGACAATGCAACAAACATTAGAAAAAATAGGCAAACAAGTCTTTTATAAGCGGCTACAGCAAAAAATGACACAAGAAGAATTATGTCAGGGCATTTGTTCTGTCTCATACTTAAGTAAAATCGAAAATGGAAAGATCGAAGCATCAGAAGAGATTCTACAATTGCTCTGCGCAAGATTAGAAATTGCCGTGACGGATTTGAGAGATGTAGAAGAAGATGTGAAGGGGAAGTTGGATGAATGGCTGAATGCACTAATTCGTTTGGAGAAGGCACAGGTTGAACGTATCTATAATGAATTGCAAGAAGATATGCAACATGTTTTAGATTTTGAAATCATAAATTATTATAAACTACTTAATATACGTT
This sequence comes from Bacillus cereus group sp. BfR-BA-01408, assembly GCF_022663305.1. Classification (NCBI taxonomy): domain Bacteria; kingdom Bacillati; phylum Bacillota; class Bacilli; order Caryophanales; family Bacillaceae; genus Bacillus; species Bacillus cereus group sp. BfR-BA-01408. The sequence goes on from NZ_JAKUFF010000070.1 coordinate 7,488, forward strand.
ATTTACTGATGAAAAGAGATTTGCCAGTAATCGCAGAAGAATTAGAGAGGCTTAAGAAGGCATATAAGAAATTCTCACCTTTTCAGAAGTTGTTGTATACGTATAGTAAAGGATTATTATGCTGTTTACAATATAAGTGGAAACAGGGATTAAGTTATTTATTAGAGACAGAAGCTATGGCAAAAGATCTAGGATATCATGAGACAGGAATTTATTATAATATTGCTCTTACTTATAGTCATTTGGAAATTCAACATCTTACGTTACACTTTGCAAATATTGCACTAGAAGCATTTAGAAATGAGTATAAATTTCGGAATGTGATAAACTGTCAAATTCTTATTGCATTAAGTTATGCGGAACAAGGGCAATATGAAGAAGCTCTAGCAATGTATGAGAGCATACTGCGGGAATCAGAGGCTTTTGCGGATAAAGACGTTCTAAAGGCTATTACTTTAAGTAATATTGGGAATATACACTATAAAAAGAAAAAATATAATCAAGCAAAAGATTATTATTTAGAGAGTTTACAACTTCAAAAACAAATAGATTTAAATTATATAGACACATTATATGAAATGGCATTAGCTTGTATTAAATTAGAGCAGTTTGAAGAAGCAAGAGAATGGATTGATAAAGGTATTGTTGCTGCCAAACGTGAAGAGAGATTTAATACAAAATTATATTTACTGCTCATGCTTCGTAATAAGTATTTTGAAGAGGCGCGAGAGTATAAACAATTTTTGGAATTAGAAGCTATTCCGTTTTATAAATCAGCAGGTAATAAAATAGAACTGAAGAAAGTATATATGGAGCTTGCGGAATATTTTTCTAAATCACTAAACTTTGAGCAAAGTAATCACTACTATAAGCTAGTTATTGAAATGTTAGAAAGTCATAAGGAGGATGAAAAATGAAAAAAGCATTAGCTGGAATTTTAGCAGTTGCAGTAGTACTTACAATTGTCGGTGGAGTACAGTATACGAGTAAACCAGATACTTACGGATTAGATTCTAGTGTATCACAAACTGTAAATGTATAATATTAAAAAACCCCTTTCCAACCGGAAAGGGGTTTTTCAATATTTGTTCCCCAAAATTCTACAATACTTGAGAAAATAATTATTTGAATTTTTAGTATATTAATAGTGAAAACATAATGCTAATATGAAACTACTCTTTTTCAAAAAATAATTTATTAGGGGGAAGGTTCATGAAAAAGAAAAGTTTAGCATTAGTGTTAGCGACAGGAATGGCAGTTACTACGTTTGGAGGGACAGGCTCTGCGTTTGCAGATTCTAAAAATGTACTCTCTACGAAGAAGTACAATGAGACAGTACAGTCACCGGAGTTTATTTCTGGTGATCTAACTGAAGCAACTGGTAAGAAAGCAGAATCTGTTGTGTTTGATTACTTAAACGCGGCAAAAGGTGATTATAAGTTAGGGGAAAAGAGTGCGCAAGATTCTTTCAAAGTGAAACAAGTGAAGAAAGATGCTGTAACTGATTCAACGGTAGTACGTTTGCAACAAGTATACGAAGGAGTACCTGTATGGGGTTCTACGCAAGTAGCTCATGTGAGTAAAGATGGCTCTTTAAAGGTATTGTCTGGAACAGTTGCGGCTGATTTAGACAAAAAGGACAAGCTGAAAAATAAAAATAAGATTGAAGGCGCAAAAGCGATTGAAATCGCACAGCAGGATTTAGGAGTAACGCCGAAATATGAAGTAGAACCAAAAGCTGACTTATATGTATATCAAAATGGTGAGGAGACAACATATGCATATGTGGTAAATCTAAATTTCTTAGATCCAAGTCCAGGAAACTACTACTATTTTATTGAAGCAGACAGCGGTAAAGTATTAAATAAATTTAATACAATCGATCATGTGACAAATGATGATAAGTCACCAGTTAAACAAGAGGCTCCTAAGCAAGATGCAAAAGCAGTTGTAAAGCCTGTTACAGGAACGAATAAAGTAGGGACTGGTAAAGGGGTATTAGGAGATACGAAGTCGCTTAATACAACATTATCTGGATCTTCTTACTATTTACAAGATAATACGCGCGGAGCAACGATTTTCACATATGATGCGAAAAACCGCTCAACATTACCAGGAACGTTATGGGCGGATGCTGATAATGTTTTCAATGCAGCGTATGATGCAGCGGCAGTAGATGCTCATTATTATGCGGGTGTCACGTATGATTACTATAAAAATACATTTAATCGTAATTCGATTAATGATGCAGGAGCACCGTTAAAATCAACAGTTCATTACGGAAGTAATTATAATAATGCATTCTGGAACGGATCACAAATGGTGTACGGAGATGGTGATGGTGTAACATTCACTTCATTATCTGGTGGTATTGATGTTATTGGTCACGAATTAACGCATGCAGTTACGGAAAATAGTTCTAATTTAATTTATCAAAATGAATCAGGTGCGTTAAATGAAGCAATTTCTGATATCTTTGGTACATTAGTAGAGTTCTATGATAACCGTAACCCAGATTGGGAGATTGGGGAAGATATTTACACACCTGGTAAAGCGGGAGATGCGCTTCGTTCTATGAGTGACCCTACGAAGTATGGTGACCCAGATCATTATTCTAAGCGTTACACGGGTTCAAGTGATAACGGTGGGGTTCATACAAACAGTGGCATTATTAATAAACAAGCTTATTTATTAGCAAATGGCGGTACACATTACGGTGTAACTGTAACTGGTATCGGTAAAGATAAGCTAGGTGCAATTTACTACCGTGCAAACACACAATATTACACGCAATCTACTACATTTAGCCAAGCTCGTGCTGGTGCAGTACAAGCTGCAGCTGACTTATATGGTGCGAATTCTGCAGAAGTAGCAGCAGTTAAGCAATCATTTAGTGCTGTTGGTATCAACTAAGGCTTTAGAGGATAGCTATTAATAAAATACCTCAAAAATAAAGAAGGAGCATAGGCTCCTTCTTTATTTTTTTCTCCATTTTTTCCACAAATAATACAACCCAATGCAACCTGCGATTGTTACAATCCACTTCGCTTCATTTGTGCCATTCATGACATGGTATGCAGAATATACCTCGATTAACAATGCCGGTATTTTACCTATTGTACTGGCAATACTGAAGGATAGTAATGACATTTTGCCTAGAGCTGCAAATAAAGTCACGATACTAGACGGAATGAAAGGAATGAGGCGGAACGATAGGACGAGTAGAAAGGCCTCTCTACCTTCTACATAAAGTAGGCGTTCTACCTTTGGATACTTATTTACTTTGCTGTGAGTGAATTTCTGAAGACCTATACGATAAATATAAAACGAGATAATAGCCCCTAATGCCTCACCAGCGATCGAAATAATAGTTCCATTTGTTACACCAAAGAGCTGTATGTTAATAGCGGTCAAAAAAATACTAGGGATAACGCCTAAAAGACTAATGACTATGTTGATTAAGATGCTAAGTGGAATTGCGATTGAATAATAGTCTGTTAAGAAGTTTTGAATTGTTTCAGCCATTGTTTAAAATCCTTTATCTTTTTTTGCATTACACCATATTTCCATTGTATAGGCAAGTGCAAATTTACATAATGTAGAAAACGTTGATAAAACACCATTCATATACCTTATATAGGTATTAGGTATGTATAATAAGGGGTATATTTTAATAAATTAAAAAACACCAAATAAACCCTTTATTTAAAGGGTTTATTTGGTGTTTTTATAGGTGTTTAAACTTGGGAAATAATTATAAAAACATAGGGGTATATTTATAAAAGGTCAAAAATAGCGGTTTTATGAAAAATAGATGAGGAATTTGAAAAATGTATATGTTTTTTCGGTGTGAAATTGACTTTTAGTGAAGTTACGATAATAATCATGAAAGAGGTGATATGATGAAACGAATAAGTAGTCTTTTCGTGAGTAGTTTATTGGCACTCATGCTGATCTTAAGTGGATGTGCAGGAAAAGAACAAAAAACAGAGAAACAAACAGGGAATCAATCGGCATCAGTAGAAAAAATTAGTGATAATATTTTAGATGAAATGGAAGGGCCACCTAAAAATGGTCACACGATTGAAAGACATGTAGGCAAATCAGAAGAAGATCTGAAGAATCGCTTGAAGACAGATAAAGTATCAGCAGCAAGTACATACTATGACAAGGAAACGGCAACGAAAGCTGTAAAAGATAGTTTGAAGCAGCATGATAAGGAAATTCAAGATTGGTTAAAAAATTCTAAAGAGGCTCGTCTCGTATTAAATACAACACATTCATTCCCGGTTGGAAAAACGGTAATAAAGAAAAATATGAATGTAAAAGACAAGTTAGTCAAAACTGTTACTGTTTTAGCGAGAGATAAGTCAGGAGATTTAGGATATAAGATCATTACTTCTTATCCATCTGATAAATAAGAAGGGGGAGTAAATATGTATACGACATTACAATATTTTTTCAAATCGTATTGTACGTTAAGTATCCATGAAGATGAAGTAGTAGGCGTGATGGAAGAGTTTATAGAGCAAGAGGACGAAGAAATTGTTTTGAAATTACGCGATGAATTATTATATATGAAGAAAAAGGATGCTTGGGAAGAGGCGTGCGTATTAGCTGCGAAGCAAGGAAATCGTATGTGGTCGTTAGAAGAAACGAAAGACCATCTTGCAACCTTTTTAGTATTATTGCAAAAGAAAAAGGCGTGACTTATTCACGCCTTTTTCTTTTTGAAATTTGTTCGTTTAATAGTGTCTTATTCTTTTGGAGCGCTTTTATATACGCTTTTTGAAATTTGCCCATTAGATATTACTTCACCGTTTTGTGTAACTTTTTTATATGTAACTGCTGTTATTTTATCATTAGTTCTACTAATTACTTGAGAAGAAACTTCAACATTTTTACCAGTATTTGTGCCGAAAATACGTGTAGTAATACTACCTCCATTTGAAAATGCTTGAATATAAATATGATTGCCTGTATTGTTTTTAAATTTTAAATCTGGACCATAATCTGCTACTGCTGCATCTTGCCCAAGTGGTAAATAATTTACGGGCATAGAATGATTGCTTCGAGAAACAATTCCTAAATCTGCTCTTAAAGCTGCGCTATATAAAGTACTACTAACTTGGCAAACGCCTCCACCTGCACTTTGTATAACTTTCCCTTGTGAATATACAGCTGCGGATTTATAACCATGAGCAGCATCCGTTACGCCAACGCGGCCATTAAAACTAAATGTTTCATCAGGTGCGACAATCACTCCACTTAAAGTATTAGCTGACTTATTTACGTTAAAGGATTGATTCCCATTACGACCAGCCATTGGAGTTGAATATTCAGCAATTACTTCTTTAATCCCCATTTTCTGTATATCTTCTGTAGAACGTTCAGGCTTTAATAGTGTAACGGGTAATGTAACGTCAGATGTGCCAGAAGTAATGGCTTGCTGCGTTAAATCAGTTAACTTTTCTTTATCGATTTTTTCTCCATTTTGGCTCTGGCTAATATTTACTGTAGTGCCTTCAATACTTAATTCAGCATTAACGGGATTTTTTAATGTTTCATTATATTTATCCTTCATAAAGTTTTTATAAGCAGTTGTATTTAATTGAGGTGTTAATTTATAGTCACGTTTTACTTCACCGTTCTCAGCTTGTTTCCGCATTTTGTAACGATTTATTGCGTTGCCTTCTTGTTCTTTAAAGATTTTGTCGATAATATCTTTTTCTTTATAATTTATCCCTAAATCTTTCCATGTGTAAGTTTGTTTATCGTTTTGGAATATGTACGTAAGTGATTTTTGATCTAATTCAGTGATTTTTTGATTAATAATAGCTTGAATATCTTTTTTATTTTTTCCATCGAGAGAAATACCTTCAAATGAAGTATTGGGTAATGCAGTAGTATCTAATTGATTATTTAGTTTGGATACATATTGATATCCGCCAACACCGCCAACACAAAGTAATATGCCTCCAGCAATTGCAGAACCGATCAGTATTTTACTTAGCTTCATTTATTTCCCCCCAGAAATTTTTGTATAAATATATGTATTACATTTTTTGTATAAAAATGATGAAAATAACATTATGTACGTACTAGTATACTATTATTTTCACTATGTGTGTAATGTTTTTATAAAAAATGTTACACTGTTGTAATAATTGTCTCTTTTTGTCACAATGTGTACGAAAAATATGTTGAAAATTATAATAAAAAGGCTGTCTAGAAAGTTCTAGCAGCCTTTTTATTATAATTTTTTATGTTCATTTTTATTCGTAACACCGAGATGTTCTTGTAGTGTTGTCGAAATCGTATTGACGCTTTTTTCGTTTGGAACGTAATAATAAATACCACCTATATATTTATCAGTACCTTCTACTTGCATTTTGTCCATTTTTAAATTGGAATCCATTGAATTTTTTGCAATTGTCATCATATCATCAAAAGTTAAATTTGTTTTTAAGTCTTTATCGACAGCGTCTAATAGACCACCGATCTTATTAATGGAATTAAGTGATAGTGCTTTTTGAGCGATAGCTTCTAAAACAAGCTGTTGTCGTTGACCGCGCATATAATCACTATCGATATGACGAGTTCTTGCTAGTGCCAGTGCTTCCTCTCCATTTAAATGTTGACGTCCCTTTTTAAGGTGAACTGCATCTGCTTCATCTTTACTATTTTGTTCTGTGAACTCCACTGGAACATCTACAGTAATCCCACCAAGGGAATCAACAATTTTGATAAAGGATTTAAAGTTGAATTTTACATAGTAGTCAACTGGAACATCTAAAAAGTTCTCTACCGTATCAATCGTGCTATCTACACCACCGAATACGTGCGCATGTGTAATTTTATCGTATTTATCACGTGATTTAATGTATACACGTGAATCACGTGGAATACTGACAAGCTTAACAGATTTATCGTTTTTATTAATTGTGGCAAGTAATAGTGCATCTGTACGAGTTGCTTTTCCGTAATTTTTGTCCCTGATTTCACTTTCATCAACCCCCATAATGAGTACAGAAATGTTATCAGTCATAGGTTTAACGGCTTTTTCACGTTTGCTGGATTTATCCCCACGGCCCAGTTCAGAATAGGCATTACTTAACACAGACTTTGCTTTACTGTATATATGGAAGGAATAGCCTCCGGCTCCAAGTGCTACAACCAGTAATGGAATAAGCAGGAACCAAAGTAGGCGTTTTTTCTTTGAGCGTCCTTTTTTGGCTCGAGTATCTTTGTTCATATCGGATTTCATCATTTTTTCTCCTTTAAAACTATCAAAGTATATACATCTAGAAGCGCATTCAAACACATAAAAAATATTGTACGCTAAATAAAAGCGATTGTACATGTATAAAAAATAGATGTCTTGATTATTTATAAAGACATCTATTCGTTATTGTATACAAAAGATAGGGAGAAGAAAATGATAAAATTTTACCTAATTACAACATAATGCTTACGATAATTGCAGATAAAATGCTAACGAGAGTTGCTCCGTATAGTAATTTAAGGCCAAATCTGGCAACGACGTTTCCTTGTTCTTCGTTTAATCCTTTTACCGCACCTGAAATAATGCCGATAGAAGAAAAGTTGGCAAAAGAGACGAGGAAGACAGAAATAATACCAACTGTACGAGGAGAAAGGCTATTAGAAATTTTACTAAGATCCATCATGGCTACAAATTCATTCGTTACAAGCTTCGTTGCCATAATGCTACCAGCTGTGACAATTTCAGTACTTGGTACACCGATAAGAAATGCAATTGGTGCAAAGACGTAGCCGATTAATTGCTGGAAAGTAATGCCGAATATAATGAGGAATAGATCATTAATGCAGCTAATTAATGCGACGAATCCGATAAGCATAGCACCGACAACGATAGCTACTCGAAAGCCATCTAGAATGTACTCTCCAAGCATTTCAAAAAAGCTTTGCTTTTCACCTTTTATTTCTAAAATATCTTCGTCATCCCTCACGTCGTAAGGGTTAATGATAAGTACGATAATAAAGCCGCTAAATAAATTGAGAACGAGTGCGGTTACTACATATTTAGGTTCGATCATTGTCATATAGGCACCTACGATAGACATAGATACAGTTGACATGGCAGATGCACAAAGTGTATAAAGACGGTGTTTTGGAATTTGAGCTAATTGTTTTTTGACCGTAATAAAAACTTCTGATTGGCCGACAATGGCAGATGCGATAGCATTGTAAGACTCTAATTTCCCAAGACCATTTATTTTGCTAAGGAAGTAACCAATCCAACGAATGAAAAATGGTAGTATTTTGAAATGTTGCAATATACCAATTAAGACGGAAATGAAGACAATTGGTAATAAGACAGTAAGGAAAAATGGCATTTCACCTTTATTGGCAAGGCCGCCAAATACGAAGTTTATACCATCAGCAGCATACTCGAGTAGCTTTGTAAACAGACTAGAAATGACCCGAATAAGTATGAGGCCAAATTCTGTATTTAATAATAAATAGGTTAAAATTAACTGTATAATAAGCATGATGAAAATAGGTTTCAATTTAATATGTTTCTTATTGTTACTAGCAATATAAGCAAGGAAGAAAACAACGATAAGTCCTACGAAAAAAGTAATAAATTTCATAGTAAGCCCCCTAATAGAGATATTCTGCTATATATGTTTTTCATTTCAAGGGAGAATATGCATCTTTGGTAAAGAAAGGAAGAGAGAGAGTATGAATATATGTAGAGTACACCACGTTGCAATTATTTGTTCAAATTATGATGTGTCAAAAGATTTTTATACCAGGATATTAGGTTTTAAAGAGGTAAATGAGGTATATAGAAAGGAACGAGATTCTTATAAGTTAGATTTATGTGTAGGGGGAGAGTATCAAATTGAATTATTTTCATTCCCAAGTCCACCTGAGCGCCCGAGTTTTCCAGAAGCGTCTGGACTTAGACATTTAGCATTTGCTGTTACAAATATAGAAGAGGCTGTAAAACATTTAAACGAATGTGGTGTTGAGACTGAGTCGATACGTATTGATGAAATAACCGGAAAGAAATTTGTTTTTTTCCAAGATCCGGATGGTCTACCTTTAGAATTGTATGAGGTTTGAAATTGGTGAATTTTATATAGGGTTGCTTTTGAGTAAATGAAGAAACTAAAGTGAAACTTCTTTTTTAAAGGAGGTGTCACTTTAGCTAAGAAAGCTAAAGGATATATGTGGATATTTTAAAATTACTGATGGTAGTCATTCTTATTGCATTAACAGGTTTTTTTGTAGCTGTTGAGTTTGCAATTATTAAGGTGCGTAGCAGTCGTATTGACCAACTCGTTAGTGAGAAACGACGAGGAGCATTGGCAGCAAAAAAAGTAACTTCAAATTTAGATGAATATTTATCAGCATGTCAGTTAGGTATTACAATTACCGCTTTAGGACTTGGGTGGTTAGGCGAGCCGACTATAAAACATTTACTTGAGCCGTTGTTTTTAAAACTACACCTATCTTCTGCAATTGCAAGTACCGTTTCATTTATTATTGCTTTTGCAGTTATTACGTTTTTACATGTTGTTATTGGTGAACTTGCTCCTAAGACGTTCGCCATACAAAGAGCAGAGCAAGTTAGCTTATTATTATCGAAGCCACTTATTTACTTTTACAGAGTAATGTATCCGTTTATTTGGGCTTTAAATGGTTCTGCAAGGCTTGTAACAGGACTATTCGGGTTACATCCAGCTTCTGAGCATGAAGTTGCTCATTCGGAAGAAGAATTACGATTAATCTTATCTGAGAGTTATGAGAGCGGGGAGATTAATCAAAGGGAATTTAAATATGTAAATAATATTTTTGAATTTGATAATAGAGTAGCAAAGGAAATTATGGTGCCTCGTACGGAAGTTGTAGGTTTATATGAGGACGAACCATTTGAAACACATATTAAAATAATTGCACAAGAAAAATATACGAGGTATCCTGTATTTGGTGAAGATAAAGATGAAATCATTGGAATGGTTAATGTAAAGGATTTATTTATTCGTTATATGGATGGTAATCGGGACGAGGAGTGCTCGATTATGCCATATACAAGGCCGGTTATTGAAGTGTTAGAAAATATTCCAATTCATGATTTACTATTACAAATGCAAAGAAAACACATTCCATTAGCTGTTTTGTATGATGAATATGGTGGTACAGCGGGGATTGTTACATTAGAAGATATTTTAGAAGAAATTGTTGGAGAAATTCGAGATGAATACGATGAAGATGAACACCCGCCTATAGAGCATATAAGTGAAGGGTGTAAAATTGTAGAGGGGAAAGTGCTTATTAGTGAAGTAAATGATTTATTTGGCATCCACTTAATCGCTGATGATGTAGATACAATTGGTGGCTGGATTATGGTACAAAAGCAAGTCGTTGCTGAAGGAGATATTATTGAAAAACACGGCTTTTCTTTTAAAGTTCTAGAAAAAGATATGCATCAAATTAAACGAGTGGAAATAAAGAAGGGAGAAGAATGATTTTCTATAAAAGATATATGTAGAAAATTAAATGTTTGCGCTTTCAAAAAAGGTGCTATATAGTGAAGGTGGACACTGAAAAATTCTTCTGAATGATACTCGTATTTTTAGAGGGCGAATTTTTTAAATAGGGATTTAGAATGAAAAGTATAGGTGATGAAAATGATAGCAACGAAGGATATACGTATAGAAAAAGATTTTTTAGGTGAAAAGGAAGTACCAAGTAGAGCTTATTATGGTGTACAAACATTACGTGCGGTAGAAAATTTCCCGATTACAGGGTATCGCATTCATCCATCACTCATTACGGCAATGGCAATTGTGAAAAAAGCGGCGGCACTTGCAAATATGGATACTGGTTACTTAGCGAAAGACATTGGACACGAAATTGCAGAGGCAGCACAAGAAATTGTTGATGGGAAATTTCATGATCAATTTATTGTAGATCCAATTCAGGGCGGTGCTGGAACTTCTATTAATATGAATACAAATGAAGTAATCGCTAATCGAGCGTTAGAACGTATGGGATATGAAAAAGGCGAGTATGCAAAAATTAGCCCAAATACGCATGTAAACATGGCTCAGTCAACGAATGATGCGTTTCCAACGGGAATTCATATTGCAACTCTTATGATGTTAGAAGAACTTCTTATTACAATGGAAGAACTTCATGCTGCTTTCCTTGCAAAAGCAAAAGAGTTCGATCACGTCATTAAAATGGGACGTACGCATTTACAAGATGCTGTTCCGATTCGTCTTGGACAAGAATTTGAAGCGTATAGCAGAGTGCTTGCGCGTGATATAAAAAGAATTAAACAATCTCGCCAACATTTATATGAAGTGAATATGGGGGCGACAGCTGTTGGTACGGGATTAAATGCAAACCCTACCTACATTGAACAAGTGGTTAAACACTTACGAACATTTAGCGGATTCCCACTTGTTGGTGCAGAGCATTTAGTTGATGCAACACAAAATACAGATGCATACACAGAAGTATCTGCAGCATTAAAAGTATGTATGATGAATATGTCTAAAATTGCGAACGACCTTCGTATTATGGCATCTGGTCCACGTGTTGGATTGGCGGAAATTCAATTACCAGCTCGTCAACCAGGTTCATCTATTATGCCAGGTAAAGTAAATCCTGTTATGGCAGAAGTAATTAATCAAGTCGCTTTCCAAGTAATTGGTAATGATCACACAATTTGCTTAGCGTCAGAAGCAGGACAACTGGAGCTCAACGTAATGGAGCCTGTGCTTGTATTTAATTTAATTCAATCTATCAGTATTATGAATAACGGATTCCGTGTATTCCGTGAATATTGTATTAAAGGAATTACAGCAAATGAAGAACTGCTGAAGCAATATGTTGAGAAAAGTGTTGGAATTATTACAGCAGTTAACCCTCATATTGGTTATGAAGTAGCATCACGTATTGCACGTGAAGCAATTGAAACAGGAAAATCTGTTCGGGAGTTATGTTTAGAACATGGTGTACTGACAGAAGAAGAATTAGATATTATTTTAGATCCATTCGAAATGACGCATCCTGAAATTGCTGGTGCTTCTTTACTAAAGAATAAGAAGATGTAATGTAAAAAAACACCGATCCATTTGGATCGGTGTTTTATTTTAAAAGATATTAAATACAGCGTTTAATTGAAGTAAGCTAATGATAGCTAAGAAGATTAAACTGTATTTCATTGCTGTTTTAAATAGGGCAGATTCTTTACCAACTAGTCCAACTGCTGCACAAGCAACTGCTACAGATTGTGGTGAAACCATTTTTGCCATTGTACCACCTACTACGTTTAATGCAACAAGAGTAGAAGGAACGATGTTTAATTGATCTGCAGTTACTGCTTGAAGCGGTGCGAATAATGAACCACTTGATACTACTGAACCTGTAATGAATACGCCAATCCATCCTAAGATTGGAGAAAGAATTGGGAATGCATTACCAGTAGAAGAGAATGCAAGTCCAAGTGTAGATGACATACCAGAGTAGTTTTCCACGTAAGCTAAAGCGATAACACTACAGATTGTATACACTGGAGCTTTTAGTTCTTTTATTGTTTCAACCATTAATTCTTTAACCATTTTACCTTTTACGCGGTACACGATAAGTGAAACGATAATTGCTAATACGATTGCAGTAGTTGTAGATGAGAATACATCAAATTTGAAAACCGCTGCGAAAGGTGTATCAGCTTTTGTAATTGGTGTAGTTTTCATAACAGCGTTATGAAGACCAGGGAATTGAATGTTAAATACTAGGTTTGCTAGTGCGCCATCCGGAGCAAATAAAGCTTTAATTGGTTTTAAATTAAAGATTGTTACAAATGCAGTTAAGAATACGAATGGAGACCAAGCATATAAAATTTGATTGAATGTATGAGATTCTTTTTCTTCGTGTTTTTCTTCTTTAGCAGAAGATTTTGGCTGCCAAACACGTAAGAATAATGCAAGAGAGATCATACTTACAACGGCTGCGAAAATATTAGTAAGTTCTGCACCTAAGAAGTAAGTTACAACGAACTGAGTAATTGCGAAAGAAATACCACTTACAAGAATACCTTGCCAAGTTTCTTTAATACCTTTAATTCCATCGACCATTGAAACAAGTAAGAAAGGTAATACAATACTAATGAATGGTAGAATAAGAACAGTTTGACGACCGATAGTTAATGCATCTAATTCAGTTAATTGTGCTGGTACTGTAACTGGGATACCCATAGCGCCCATAGCACCACCAGCGATGTTTGCTACTAAACAAATACCTGCTGCTTTTAATGGATTAAAGCCCATACCTACAAGTAGTGCAGCTGTAATAGCAACTGGAACCCCTAGACCAGCTGCGCCTTCTAAGAAAGCACCGAAAGAATAAGCGATTAATAATACTTGTAAACGTTGATCATTTGTAATGCTTGAAATACTATCACGAATGATGTTGAATTGCTCTGTTTTAACAGTTAATTTGTAAAGGAAAATTGCTGCGATAACGATAGTACAAATTGGGTAAAATCCGGATAAAATACCGAATCCGGCAGATGCTACAGCTACTGTTGCTGGCATTTTATAAACGAATATAGCAAGAATAATAGCGACAATCACACTGTAAAGCCCAGCGATATAACTTTTCATTTTCAGTCCCATTAAACAAATGATGAAGCAAAAAATTGGAAGTGCTGCGATTAGAGCAGATAACCAAATATTGTTTAATGGGTCATAAATTTGTGTCCAAGTACTCATAATAATGACAACTCCTATCTATTTTATGTGAAGAAATTCACATTATTTGTGAAACTATTCACAATCAACTTACATGCTTAGTATATTCTCCTTCAACACTATTGTCAACGTAAAAAAGTATAATTATTCCATAATAGTGTTAAAAGAAATGCTTTGTTCATAAAGTAGACAAAAAGCCCACTCAAATCTATTTGAGTGGGTGAGATAAATGATTTACATATTCTTTTCTTATAGTTGTTTATACATTATTGATCCTACAGCTCTATAATAGAGACCGTCTTTGTATTAAATATAGAGCTGCAGAATGTACCGCTTGCCCTATTTGATCAAGTTAGGAGTGGGACAGGAAATGTATTTAATAGGAAGTATTCCATCATAGTTCAAGCTAGTGAATATGAATTAAAAAGTAATAAGTTAATATTTAATGTTACGGCAGCTCTTTTTACTGAAAATTCCTTTTAGCGTAACAAAGAGGTTAAATATAACCCAAATACGTTACGATAGGTTATCAATTATAGACGGTATTTTACAATATCATTACTGCACATTGCAATGAGGTAAAAATATAACAAAAAGCCTGATAAAACAACGTTTGCAAGCAAAGTATTTGCAGCCCGTTATTTTGCTTTTTCGTTATATCGTATAGTATAATATTCAAAATCAGCAAGGAATTTTTCCTGAGTCCTTTGCTGGTTAAGGTGGAAAAATTTTTCAGCTTTATAGGTTGATAAAGTTATGTCGTAACAGGAAATATAAGAACAGATATATAAATAAAT
>NZ_JAKUFF010000071.1:0-21293 GCF_022663305.1 Bacillus cereus group sp. BfR-BA-01408
GTATTAGTGTAATAGAAGTTTTACATTATACAAAATGAAAGGAGAATGAGGAATATGAACAGTGAACAAGTGTTACAAGTAACAAAAACAGATTTATTAGGACCATTAGGTGGAGCGGTAGTATTAACATCATTTATTCTATTCCTTGCAAATGTATTAGTATGAGACATATAAATACAATTATTCAAAAAAAATAAAGACTCTAGCATATTAGTAAGTAATTAATATGTTGGGGTCTTTTTTATTTTTCTTCTATATATCCCTTCAAGTATGAATAGTCCCCTTTATTTTAAAGAGAAAAAAGTCGAATTTTATATGTAAGAAAAAAAGAGGAATTTGACAGAAAAGATAGAAAATTTTAAAGGTCAGAATTTGTTAGCTTGCTAACTAATTTCTATTAATTGATGTTGGAAGCGTTTTCGGTTGGTTTTAAGTATGGACCATTTAATCTATTTACAGGGGGATGAGGATTTTATGAAACAAAAATCTATGGATACGCTAGCTGCACAAATGGAGGACTTTTTTCCAGTACGTGATGTAGATCATTTGGAATTTTACGTAGGAAATGCAAAGCAATCAAGCTATTACCTTGCGAGAGCATTCGGATTCAAAATTGTGGCTTACTCTGGATTAGAAACTGGTAATCGTGAAAAAGTATCTTATGTTCTTGTGCAAAAAAATATGCGTTTCGTTGTGTCTGGGGCTTTAAGTAGCGACAATCGTATTGCAGAATTTGTAAAGACTCATGGTGATGGCGTGAAAGATGTGGCGTTACTTGTTGACGATGTTGATAAAGCATACTCGGAAGCGGTGAAACGTGGTGCCGTCGCAATTGCTCCACCTGTAGAGTTAACAGACGAGAACGGTACATTGAAAAAAGCAGTTATTGGTACGTATGGTGATACAATTCATACGCTTGTAGAGCGTAAAAATTATAAAGGAACATTTATGCCAGGATTCCAAAAGGCTGAGTTTGATATTCCATTTGAAGAGTCAGGTTTAATTGCTGTAGACCATGTAGTTGGTAATGTTGAAAAGATGGAAGAGTGGGTTAGTTATTACGAGAACGTTATGGGCTTTAAACAAATGATCCATTTTGATGATGATGATATTAGTACAGAGTATTCAGCATTAATGTCGAAGGTTATGACAAATGGAAGTCGTATTAAGTTCCCTATTAACGAACCAGCAGATGGAAAGCGAAAATCACAAATTCAAGAATATCTAGAATTCTACAATGGAGCAGGTGTACAGCATCTTGCTTTACTAACAAATGACATTGTTAAAACAGTAGAAGCGCTTCGTGCAAATGGTGTGGAGTTTTTAGATACACCAGATACTTATTATGATGAATTAACTGCACGAGTTGGAAAAATTGATGAAGAAATTGATAAGTTAAAAGAATTAAAGATCTTAGTAGATCGCGATGATGAAGGCTATTTACTACAAATTTTTACGAAACCAATTGTAGATCGTCCAACTTTATTTATTGAAATCATTCAGCGTAAAGGGTCTCGTGGATTTGGAGAAGGAAACTTTAAAGCGTTATTTGAATCAATTGAAAGAGAACAAGAGCGTCGCGGAAATTTATAAAATTTATATCCACCAGCAGGGATTCTTTTGCTGGTGGAAATTTCATTTTCATAAGGAGGAATCATGATGAAATTTGTTACATTTCGTCTTCCTTCAAAAGAAATGCGAGCTGGATGGCTTGAAGGTGACAAAGTAATCGATATGAATCTTGCTAGTGGTGGAAAATTACCTTCTTCTATGTTCGCCTTTTTAGAGAAAGTGGATGAGTATGTAGAAGTGTTGCGTAATATTAACAAGCCGGAAAAGGGCATATATTCTTTAGAGGAAGTGCAATTAGTAGCAGCGATTCCTAATCCGAGTAGTATTAGGGATTTTTATGCATTTGAACAGCACGTAAAAACGGCACGTGGCCGAAGAGGGTTAGATGTTGTACCTGAATGGTACGATATCCCGGTTTTTTATTTTACGAACCATCGTGCTGTAGTTGGTCCCGATGATGTTGTAATTAGTCCGAAGAAATCTAAAAAACTTGATTATGAGTTAGAGATTGCTTGCGTAATTGGGAAAGAAGGAAGAAATATTTCTCGTGAGCAAGCAGAGGAATATATTTTTGGTTATTGTATTATGAATGATTGGAGTGCAAGGGACTTACAAGCAACAGAAATGAAGGTAGGACTTGGTCCAGCGAAAGGAAAAGATTTTGCAACTTCATTAGGAGCGTACCTTGTTACGAAAGAGGAACTAGATATTTATCGTAATGGTGACCGTTATGAGTTAGAGATGACTGCTCATGTAAATGGAAAGCTATTATCAAAAGGGAACTTCCGAGATATTTACTATACATTTGCTGAAATGATTGAACGTGCTTCGGAAGACGTTACATTATATCCAGGCGATGTGATTGGTTCTGGAACAGTAGGAACAGGTTGCATTTTAGAACTAGGCACAGAAGAGTGGCTACAAGATGGTGATGTGGTAGAACTTACGATTACTGGTTTAGGTACATTACGTAATACGGTCAAAATAGAAAGGGAAGCAGGTGATGGGCATGTTTTATCGTCACATGGGGGAGCTACCTCATAAACGACATGTACAATTCCGTAAAAAAGACGGGTCGCTTTATCGTGAGCAGGTAATGGGAACAAAAGGTTTTTCTGGTACGCAATCTATTTTGTACCATCATTATATGCCAACGGAAGTAGGGCATGCGGCATTATCTCATTCTTGTCAGTTGCAGTATGAAGAAGATGTTGCTCTTTCTCATCGTCACTTTCGCACGAAAGAAAATAAAAAAAGTGGTGATGCAGTAAGCGGAAGAAACTTTATACTTGGGAATGAGGATTTATTAATCGGAGTAGTGAGCCCAACAGAAAAAATGGACTATTTCTACCGTAATGGTGATGGCGATGAAATGTTGTTTGTCCATTACGGAACAGGAAAAATTGAAACGATGTTTGGAACGGTTCATTATAGAAAAGGCGATTATGTAACAATTCCAATTGGAACGATTTATCGTGTTATTCCAGATGAAGGAGAGACTAAGTTTCTTGTTGTAGAGGCAAATAGTCAAATTACAACACCGCGTCGCTATCGTAATGAATATGGACAATTGTTAGAGCATAGCCCGTTTTGTGAGAGAGATATTCGTGGTCCTGAAAAATTAGAGACGTATGATGAAAAAGGTGAGTTTGTCGTAATGACAAAGTCGAGGGGATATATGCATAAACATGTTTTAGGACATCATCCGTTAGATGTTGTTGGTTGGGATGGCTATTTATATCCGTGGGTCTTTAATGTAGAGGATTTTGAACCAATTACAGGTCGTATTCATCAGCCACCTCCAGTACATCAAACGTTCGAAGGTCACAATTTCGTTATTTGTTCTTTCGTACCACGTTTATATGACTATCATCCAGAATCTATTCCGGCACCGTATTATCATAGTAACGTGAATAGTGATGAAGTACTGTACTATGTAGAAGGTAACTTTATGAGCCGAAAAGGTGTGGAGGAAGGGTCTATTACACTTCATCCGAGCGGCATTCCTCACGGGCCACATCCTGGGAAAACAGAGGCGAGTATAGGGAAAAAAGAAACGCTTGAATTAGCTGTTATGATAGATACATTCCGTCCGCTTCGTATTGTAAAACAAGCACATGAAACAGAAGATGAAAAATATATGTATAGCTGGATTGAAGAGGGATCATATACTGTGAAATAAGTAAGAAAAAGGCATGCTCAATAACAGAGCATGCCTTTTTCATGGAATCGACATGTATAATAATACCAAAAAAAATTATAGAAAGATATATAGAAAGAATGATAAAAATCGTGCATATTCATAAGAGTTTCTACTTATTTCGACAAAAGTATTGACTGGGAAAAGTGCTATGAGTAAAATAAAAAAGCGAATTAAAAATTTTCAGAAAATTTAAAACTTGGAGGAGCATGCTATGAAGCAAATTTTTCAAAAGAAGCCTATTGCAAAGTTAATGCAAGAGAGTAAACAAAAGACGTTAGCAAGAACATTGGGCGCACTAGATTTAACGATGCTTGGAATCGGGGCAATTGTTGGAACGGGTATTTTTGTTCTAACGGGCGTGGTAGCAGCGAAACATTCTGGACCAGCTATTATATTATCATTTGCGATAGCCGCGTTAGCATGTGCCTTTGCTGCATTTTGTTATGCTGAATTTGCTTCTTCAGTTCCTGTCTCAGGCAGTGTGTATACGTACACATATGCGACGATGGGAGAAGTATTCGCATTTTTAATTGGATGGGACTTAATGCTTGAGTATTTACTTGCAACCTCTGCTGTGGCAAATGGTTGGTCCGCGTACTTCCAATCTTTATTAAAGGGATTTGGAATTCATATTCCTACCATTCTCTCCTCAGCCCCTGGTACAGGAAAGGGTGGAATAATTGATTTGCCGGCAGTTCTCATTATTTTAGTGATGACAGTTCTTTTATCTAGAGGTGTTCGTGAAAGTGCACGTGTAAATAATATTATGGTATTTATTAAACTAGCGGTTGTTCTTATTTTTATCTTTGCTGGTTTTAATTATGTGAAACCTGAAAACTGGACGCCTTTTATGCCATTTGGCTTAGATGGTGTAATGGCTGGAGCTGCTACAGTGTTCTTTGCATTCATAGGGTTTGATGCAGTTTCAACGGCAGCAGAAGAAGTGAAACGTCCACAACGTGATTTACCAATTGGTATTATTGCATCTTTATTAATTTGTACGGCTCTTTATATTATTGTTTCGCTTATTTTGACAGGAATTGTTCCATACGGACAGTTGAATATATCAGATCCAGTCGCTTTTGCACTTCAATTTATTGGACAAGATAGTTTAGCGGGAGTAATTTCAGTAGGCGCAATTACAGGAATCACAACAGTAATGTTAGTTATGATGTATGGGCAAGTACGAGTTTCATATGCAATGAGTAGAGACGGATTGTTGCCGAAACGTCTTGCTAAAGTTCACCCGAAATTTAAAACACCGTTTTTAAATACGTGGACAACGGGAATTATTGCAGCACTTATTTCAGGATTAATAGATTTAAATGTGTTAGCGCATCTTGTAAATATGGGGACTTTATCAGCCTTTGCACTTGTAGCTGTTGCTGTTATTGTAATGAGAAGAACGCATCCTGATTTACCAAGAGCATTTAAGGCCCCGCTTGTACCGTTTTTACCAGCGTTAACGGTAATTTTTTGTTTATACTTAATGCTTCAATTATCCGGGACGGCTTGGATTAGTTTTGGTGTATGGATGATTATCGGTATTGCGGTTTACTTCTTATATAGCCGAAAACATAGTGCTTTAAATAATAGTAAAGAAGAAGACGACGCAGCCAATTTATAAGTAGAAAAATCCATTCTAATTCTGTTAGAATGGATTTTTATTTTTGAAAATTTACATTCTTCTGAACTTGTTATAAGATAATTATTGGTGAACAAAAGGGGTGAAATAATGAAAAATACGTGGCGTGAGTTAAGGGAGATGGACCGTAACGTATGGATTCGGTTTATTGGTGAGACGTTAAATGGAATTGCAATGATGATGTTGATGCCTTTTTTTGCATTATATTTAAAAGATAAGGTAGATTCATTATTACAGGTCGGAGTGATTATGGCACTGTCTCCAATTGCTGCAAGCTTTGGATCAATTATAGGGGGAAGAATTGCTGATATATATGGAAGAAAACCGATTATGATATTTTCGATGGCGAGCAATGCGGTATTCATGCTCGGTTTTTTATTTATAGAAGGATTTATTCCATATGCGATTTTATCTATTTTTTTAGGATTAAGTAATTCGTTATTTCATCCAGCTGCATCAGCGATGGTTGCGGATGTAACGGCGCCAGAAAAAAGAACAGAAGCATATGGTTTATTGCGAATGGGACACAATATAGGTGCTGCAATTGGTCCGATAATGGGGGCTTCAGTAGTTATGTTATCGAAGAACCTTGTGTTTATTATTGCCGCATCTACGATGTTATTTTATGCGTTACTTGTATTCGTCCTTATTCAAGAGACAATGCCAAAGAGTACGAATAAAGAAGGTGATACAGAAAAAGAATCAGGAGCAGTGTGGAAAATTGTATTGCGAGATAAGGCACTCATGATTTATTTATTAGCAGGTATCATTATTTCGATGGGATTTTCTCAAACAGAAGGCATGTTGCCACTGCACTTTGACAATGAAATGAAAGATATTTTTGGAACTAACAATCCATATCCATATTTAATGGCTTTAAATGGACTATTAGTTGTGTTGTTCCAATTTCAAATTTCAAAATGGGCCACAGATAAACCTGTTGGAAAGACGATGTTATATGGTGCATGTTTGTTTGGGATTGGATTATTTTTTATAGGGTGGTTACCGAAGTGGTTTGGAGAATTTGATATAAATGCTACAATTATTTTAATAACGTTACTGTTTGTATATGCCATATATACGTTAGGTGAGATGATTATGTCGCCTGTACAGATGACGTTTGTAGCGAATTTGGCCCCTGAACATTTGAGAGGGACTTATATGGGAGCTGCAAGTTTGCAGTGGATTACAGGAAGTGCATTCGGTCCGCTTCTTGGAGGTTTTTTATTAGATCGATTACTTGGCCACTTTCTATTTACAATTTTAGCTGTAGGATGTGTAGTTGCAGGTATTGTATATATTTCTTTAGACCGTCTCGTTGAACAAAGGCAAAAAAGCACACTAGCCAAACAATCTTCTTAATGATTAGATGACATACACAAAAAGGGGATTTCTACATATTTTAGGTACATAACTAGATTGGTTTACAATTTTATCCCACTTTAATGGGCAGTAAGACCCCCACTGATTAAAGTTTCACTTTATATATGTATGAAGAAAGTTAAGTGGAAAAAGTATAGAAAACCAATAAGTGGTGTCATTTAATTATTTGTGGAAGTTGCATTTTATTTCAAATAGGAACTACCTATTTTTATAAAAAGTGCTAAAATAGAAAAATGAAAACAATTGGTTAGGGTGATTTCAGTGACAAAAATTAAATTAGGTTTATTATATGGTGGAAAATCAGCTGAGCATCAAGTTTCGCTACAAACGGCTCTTGCTGCTATTAAAGCATTAAATCAAGATAAATTCGAGATTCATCCAATTTATATTACAGAACAAGGTCAATGGGTACGCGGTGAGCGTATTGAAGGTGAAGTAACAGATGTTGAAGTTCTAAAAATGAGCGGTGCAGAAAATGCGATTTCTCCGTTATCATTAAGCACAGAAATCATTCCATCTACAAATGCTGAGGAAAATGCTATCGATGTTATTTTCCCATTACTACATGGACCAAATGGTGAAGATGGAACGGTGCAAGGATTATTAGAATTAATGAATATTCCGTATGTAGGAAATGGTGTTCTAGCATCTGCTGCTGGTATGGATAAAGTTGTTATGAAAAACATCTTTGCAGAAGCTGGATTGAAACAAGCAAAATATGCATCATTTATTCGTAGTGCATGGGAAAAAGATCGTGAAACAGCATATGAAAAAGTAGAAGAAGTATTAGGATACCCTTGCTTCGTAAAACCAGCAAACCTTGGTTCAAGTGTTGGGATTAATAAGTGTAAAAATCGTGAAGAACTTGAGAATGCATTTGAAGAAGCATTCCAATTTGACCGTAAAATTATTGTGGAAGAAAATATCGTTGGACGTGAAGTAGAAGTTGGTGTACTAGGTAATGATGAACCGAAATGTTCAGTTGTAGGTGAAATCGTACCTAAAAAAGACTTCTATGATTATAAGTCGAAATACATCGATGGTGATACAGCGTTAATTATTCCAGCTGAAATGACAGAAGAAGAGTCTAATGTTATTAAACGAGATGCGATTGTTGCATTCCAATCGTTAGATGGTGCTGGCTTAACGCGAGCTGATTTCTTCTTAACGAAAGATGGAGAAGTATATATTAACGAAGTGAATACGATGCCAGGATTTACGCCGTTTAGTATGTTCCCTCTACTATGGCAACATACTGGATTACCGTATCCGGAATTAATTGAAGAGCTAATTCGTTTAGCAATGGAGCGTCACGAAGAAAAACAAAAAATTAAATATACAATCTAACAAAAAAAGGAGGAGGCACTATTCGAAGGAATAGTGCTTCCTCTATGTAAGGAGTGTTTTTATGATAAATCGAACGTTAAAACAAGTAGAACAAATGACAAATGGTACGGGATTAGCAGAGCAGTATGAGGGAATTACTATACAAGGAGTGTCTATTGATACGAGAAAAATCGAAAAAGGAAACTTATATGTTCCGATTCAAGGTGAACGTTTCGATGGACATGCTTTTGTAGATAAAGCTGTTGAAAATGGAGCTGTGGCGACATTATGGATGAAAGATGTAGCAAATCCACCTGAGAATCTTCCGGTTATTTTTGTGGAAGACACGCTATCAGCATTACAAATGTTAGCAAAAAACTATCGCGACCAATTGGACGTTAAAGTGATTGGTGTGACAGGTAGTAACGGGAAAACATCTACAAAAGATATTGTAACAAGTCTTCTTGCGACTAAATTCAAAGTTCAAAAAACAGAAGGAAACTTCAATAATCATATCGGGCTACCTCTTACTATTTTAAACTTAGAAGAAAATACAGAAGTAGCTGTATTAGAAATGGGAATGTCAAGCCGCGGGGAAATTGAATTCTTATCTAGGTTAGCTCGTCCAAATGCAGCTATCATTACGAACATTGGTGAAGCGCATTTAATGGACTTAGGCTCTCGTGAGGCAATTGCTGAAGCGAAATTAGAAATTGTGACAGGATTACAAGAAGGTGGAGTGTTCGTATATAACGGAGATGAGCCGTTATTAACGAATCGTGTTCCTGAAATGAATTTAATAGCTGAAACAGTTACGTTTGGTGATGCTAGAGCAAATGATTACTATCCAACGACTGTAACGTTACAAGCAACTGGGACACACTTTAAAATGAATAGAGAAGAAAACATTTCATTCTATCTACCGGTATTAGGGAAACACAATGTGTATAATACGCTTGCTTCTATGGCAATTGCGAAACATTTTGGTGTAACGTGGGAAGAGATGAAAGAAGGTTTAGTAACACTTCAAATGACAGGCATGCGTATGGAAATTGTAAAAACAAATAGTGGATTAACAATTATCAACGATGCTTATAATGCAAGTCCAACAGCTATGGAAGCAGCATTCCACCTAATGAATGGTTTAGATGGATTCTCTAAAAAAATTGTTGTTCTCGGCGATATGTTAGAGCTTGGAGATCAAGAAGTACAGTTTCATTATGAGGTAGGTAAATTAATCGATCCAGCAAAAATCTCTTATGTGTTCACATATGGTAAATTAGGGGCTCAAATTGCTGAAGGAGCGAAAATTAATTTCCCTAACGAACGTGTAAAGGCTTATGATAATAAAGAAGAGTTAGTAAAAGAGTTGCAAGCAGTAGTCGATGCAAAAGATGTTGTATTAATAAAAGCATCTCGCGGTATGAAATTGGAAGAAGTAATTACGATGTTGAAATAATTGGTGTATATAAATAGGGATGATAGCAACGCAAAAAGAAGAAACTTATAATAAGCGCTTACAGTAAATATAAAAAAATAAAAGTGAAGAAAAAACCTCTGAATATGAAAATAAGGTAACAGTTGGGTTTGCTTTTTACACATACAAAACTTATAATTGATAAAGTGTAATAACGTTTAGAAGTATTTTCGTGAAGAATATACGCCCGTTTATATACGTGAGCATTCAGGAAAAGGGCTTTTCCGCAAATTCGGAAAACGCCTTTTTTTAAATGATAAGTATAGGATAGAAAAGGAGAAGTAACATTGACAACATTTCGAGAATTAGGATTAAGTGATTCTTTACTGCAATCTGTTGAAAGTATGGGCTTTGAAGAGGCTACGCCAATTCAAGCTGAAACAATTCCACATGCATTGCAAGGTAAGGATATTATTGGGCAAGCACAAACAGGTACAGGGAAAACAGCAGCATTCGGATTACCACTATTAGATAAAGTGGATACACATAAAGAATCGGTTCAAGGTATTGTTATCGCGCCAACGCGTGAATTAGCAATTCAAGTTGGAGAAGAGCTATACAAAATTGGTAAACATAAACGCGTTCGTATCTTACCAATTTACGGTGGTCAAGATATTAACCGCCAAATTCGTGCTCTAAAAAAACACCCACACATTATTGTTGGTACGCCGGGTCGTATTTTAGATCATATTAACCGTAAAACACTTCGCTTACAAAACGTAGAGACAGTTGTTCTTGACGAAGCGGATGAAATGTTAAACATGGGCTTCATTGAAGATATTGAAGCAATTTTAACAGATGTGCCAGAAACACACCAAACATTACTATTCTCAGCGACAATGCCGGATCCAATCCGTCGTATTGCTGAGCGTTTCATGACTGAGCCTCAACACATTAAAGTAAAAGCAAAAGAAGTAACAATGCCAAACATTCAGCAGTTCTATTTAGAAGTGCAAGAAAAGAAAAAGTTTGATGTATTGACACGCTTATTAGACATTCAATCTCCAGAGCTTGCGATTGTATTCGGTCGTACAAAGCGTCGTGTTGATGAATTATCAGAAGCATTAAATTTACGTGGTTATGCTGCGGAAGGTATCCACGGTGATTTAACTCAGGCGAAACGTATGTCTGTATTACGTAAGTTCAAAGAAGGTTCTATTGAAGTTCTTGTTGCAACAGACGTTGCTGCGCGTGGTCTTGATATTTCAGGTGTAACACACGTATACAACTTCGATATTCCACAAGATCCAGAATCATACGTTCACCGTATTGGCCGTACTGGTCGTGCAGGTAAAAAAGGTATTGCAATGCTATTTGTAACACCACGTGAATCTGGACAATTAAAAAATATCGAGCGTACAACAAAACGTAAAATGGACCGCATGGATGCACCAACACTTGACGAGGCACTAGAAGGTCAACAACGTTTAATCGCTGAAAAACTTCAAAACACAATTGAAAATGAAAACTTAGCATACTACAAGCGTATTGCGGAAGAAATGTTAGAAGAGAACGACTCTGTAACAGTAGTAGCTGCTGCTTTAAAAATGATGACAAAAGAGCCAGATACAACTCCAATCGCTTTAACATCAGAACCACCAGTTGTTGCAAGAGGTGGCGGTTCTAAAAAACGCGGCGGTAACGGAGGCGGATACCGTGATGGTAACCGTAATCGTAGTCGTGATGGACGCGGTGGCGATGGTCGTAACCGTGACCGCAATCGTGATGGTCGTAATCGTGACGGTAACCGTGATCGCAATCGTGATGGCGGAAACCGTGGTCGTCGTGGAGAAGGTCAAGGTCGCCCAGGATCTTCAAACGGACGCGGTGAAAGAAAACATCATAGCCGTAAGCCACAAGCTTAATAGTAAAAAAGAGAATGCCCTTTTCCGGCATTCTCTTTTTTTATTTCTGTAATTGTACATACTACATAATAACTTGTGTAGAAATGAGGTGCTACATGCTTGTAAGACTTGGGTATGTTGCGATGAGTGTACATTTGAAAAACGCATCCCCATCTCAAACGATGACGTACGCGCAGTTTCAAAAAATAGATGATCGGGAAGCGGCGATTCGTAAACTTGAAAGAATTGCTAATTCGAATTTGGAAAATTGCTTACGGTTATTAAAACATAACAAAGGCCATGATATATCCTTTTTTCGACTTAGTTCCAAGTTGATTCCTTTAGCGAATCATGAGGAGTTGTTAGAGTGGAACTACATTCGTCCCTTAAAAGAAAATTTAAAAGTGCTAGGTGATTACGCTATTCGAATGAATATGCGTATTGATTTTCATCCAGATCATTTTGTTGTACTTAATTCACCCGAGGAGAATATTTTTAAACAATCTGTCAAGACATTACAAATGCACAGAAAATTATTAAAAGGTATGGGAATTGAACATAAGCAACGATGTGTAATGCATGTTGGGGGCGGATATAAAGATAAAGAGCTCGCATTAGAGCGTTTTATAGAGAATTGGTCTAACGTCCCAAGAGGTATTCAGGAAATGATTATGTTAGAAAATGATGATACAACTTTTACGCTCGAGGACACATTATATTTAGGAGAAAAGTTGGACATTCCCGTTGTATTTGATTTACATCATCATATGATGAATCATGATCGAGAAGATTGGCATGAAGATTGGGCGCGTGTTGTACATACGTGGGAATCGTCTTTGTTACCGGTGAAAATGCACATTTCTAGTCCTAGAGAGGGAAAAGACCCAAGGGCACATGCGGACTTTATTAATGTAGATACTTTTTTATCTTTTTTAAAAAAGATAAAAGGAAGTGTTCCGCAAATTGATTGTATGATTGAAGCGAAGAAGAAGGATGAGTCTTTATTTCAACTCATGAGAGATTTAAGTGAACAAACAGATGTGGAAATTGTCGATGGTGCGAGCTTTTATATTAAATGAGCTCTGCACCATCGAGTTTTTTTATTAATAGAGGAGTGCAAATACCACCAATGATCAATCCTGTTAAATGGCTGATAGGGTTGGCAGAGGGATTGAAGAAAGTGAATAGTAGCAATATACATATCATAATTGAAAAAATAGCGATGTCTCTTGGATTGGAAGAACGATATCGGCTATACAATAGAAATAACTGTGCGCCTAGCAATCCGAAAATGCCACCAGATGCCCCGGCATGAATATATTCATGAGGCATAATAAGATAAGAGGACATATTTCCGAGAATGCCAGAAAGGAAAAAAATAATGATGAAAGACAAGTGCCCTAGTTGTTTTTCAATAGAAGAGCCAAGCACGAATAAACAAATACTATTAAAAAGAAAATGTTGTAAGTCTACATGTACGAGCAGGGAAGTTAGGAGACGCCACCATTCTCCTTTAGCGATATATTCATTAGAAGCTGCCATAGGAAAGAGGGGAAAATCACCTAATATAATCATGATTAATTGTATGAGAAGTAAAGCGATGGTGATTGGTTGTAAGGAAATGCGGGCGGATGGTATTAGCATGTTGTGAGTATCACTCCTTTTGCATCAGAAAGATTCTCTGTTATTCTTACAATATGAAAAAAGAAAGCTAAATAGAAGAAGGGGATTTTGAAATGATTGTAGGGATTGGAATCGACATTATTGAATTAAATCGAATTGAAAAAATGATAGATGGAAAGCTTAAATTTATGGAACGTATTTTAACTGAAAGTGAACGTAATGTTGCAAAGGGGCTGAAGGGAAGTCGCCTTATAGAGTTTGTAGCTGGAAGATTTGCAGCAAAAGAGGCGTATTCAAAAGCGGTAGGGACTGGTATCGGGAAAGAAGTGAGTTTTTTAGATATTGAAGTAAGAAATGATGATAGAGGTAAGCCGATTCTTATTACAAGTACAGAGCATATTGTTCATTTATCAATTAGTCATAGTAAGGAATTTGCTGTTGCTCAAGTTGTTTTAGAAAGCTCGTCACGCTAGTCTGCATATTTTATATCTTTGTCTCATATATTTGTGGTAGCGATAAGGAAGGTACATCTTCCATTCATTTATAGGGGCAAAGGGGCTGAAGTGATGAAAAGGCGTCTGTTTTTAGTTCTTCTCGGTTTATTAACCGTTTTTGTGTTGGCCGGTTGTATGGAAAAGAAACAAGATGATGTTGTGAGAGATTTAGAGGCGAAAGTAAAAGGGTTGAAAAGCTATCAAGCTGAAGCGAAATTATCTATTAAAACAGGGAATGAGCCTCAGGAGTATAAGGTAGAAATATGGCATAAGGAACCTTCTTTTTATCGTGTGAATTTGCAGAATGCGAAAAAAGATCAAAGTCAAATTATTTTAAGGAATGAAGAAGGTGTATTTGTATTAACGCCAGCGCTTAATAAGAGTTTCCGTTTCCAAAGTGATTGGCCGCAAAATAGTAGCCAGGCTTATTTATACGAATCCCTTGTGAGGGATATTTTGCAGGATAAGAAAAACCTTACTTTTGAAAAAACAGATAAGTATTATATCTTTAAAACAAAAACAAATTATCAACACCAAAACATGTTGCCGAAACAAGAGATTACATTGAAGAAAAGTGATTTAACACCAGTTTCGGTGAAGTTAATGGATAATGATCAAAATGTTCTTGTGAAAGTAGATTTCTCTAAAGTGAAATTTGATGCGAAATTTGATAAAGGTGCATTTGATACGAAACAAAATATGTCTAGAGCGCAAGTAGATGTTCAAACGACAGCGAAAGAAGACAAACCATTTGCTATTTTGTATCCGCGTGATACGCCGCAAGGTATGACTTTGAAAGATGAAAAAGAGTTGAAGACAGACAGTGGCAAGCGTGCGATACTCACATACACTGGAAGTAAGAAATCCTTTACTTTAATACAAGAAAAGGCAAAAGTTGCAGAGGCTTCGTCAGCGATAAGTGTGAGCGGAGAATTGGTTGATCTTGGCTTTACAATTGGAGCATTGACGAAAGACTCTTTAACGTGGTCGCATAACGGAGTAGAATATATGCTCGTGTCTAAAGGTTTAGAGCCGAAGGAGCTGTTAATGGTTGCTCGTTCAGTTACAGAGAAGCAAGTGAAGTAAACTTCTTAGACGTGGTGATATATGTGCACCACGTCTTTTCTTAGTTTGAAGGGTGGATTTCATAAAAGAAGCATATAAAAGAATAAGCTTCGCATATCGTGTATAAGGAAGTGTGTTTATGGAAGAAGCGCCATTTTACCGTGACACTTGGGTGGAAGTGGATTTAGATGCGATTTATAACAATGTTACACATATTAAAGAATTTATCCCAAGTGGTGTAGAAATTTTTGCCGTAGTTAAAGGGAATGCATATGGGCACGATTATGTACCGGTGGCTAAAACAGCATTAGAAGCGGGGGCGACAAGGTTAGCAGTTGCGTTCTTAGATGAAGCTTTAGTGCTTCGAAGAGCTGGTATTACTGCGCCGATTTTAGTATTAGGTCCTTCTCCTCCTCGTGATATAAATGTAGCTGCTGAAAATGATGTAGCATTAACTGTTTTTCAAAAGGAATGGGTAGATGAAGCAATCAAACTTTGGGATGGTTCGTCTACGATGAAATACCATATTAATTTCGATAGTGGTATGGGGAGAATTGGAATACGTGAACGTAAAGAATTAAAAGGATTTTTAAAAAGCTTAGAAGGTGCACCATTCTTAGAATTGGAAGGAGTTTATACGCATTTTGCAACGGCAGATGAGGTGGAGACTTCTTACTTTGATAAGCAATATAACACATTTTTGGAGCAGTTAAGTTGGTTGAAAGAATTCGGAGTGGATCCTAAGTTTGTTCATACAGCTAATAGTGCTGCAACGCTACGTTTTCAAGGGATTACATTTAATGCAGTACGAATTGGCATTGCGATGTATGGGTTATCTCCATCTGTAGAAATACGCCCTTTTTTACCATTTAAATTAGAACCAGCGCTATCATTGCATACGAAAGTTGCTCATATTAAACAGGTGATTAAAGGGGATGGAATTAGTTATAACGTCACTTATCGAACGAAAACTGAAGAATGGATTGCGACTGTTGCAATTGGTTATGCAGATGGCTGGCTTAGAAGATTACAAGGATTTGAAGTGCTTGTAAATGGTAAAAGGGTACCGATTGTAGGGCGAGTAACAATGGATCAATTCATGATTCACCTTCCTTGTGAAGTGCCTCTTGGCACGAAAGTTACACTCATTGGAAGGCAAGGAGATGAATATATTAGCGCTACAGAGGTTGCGGAATATTCAGGGACTATTAATTATGAAATTATTACAACGATTAGTTTCCGTGTGCCGAGAATATTTATACGGAACGGTAAAGTTGTGGAAGTAATCAATTATTTGAATGATATATAGAATGTAGTATGATTTGCTTCTTGTCATGTGAGAGGACTTTTCGGTGGCTAAGAATAAGTTCGTTTTTTGACGAGAAGCTTTTTACTTATCATTACTTTTAACATAATTTAACGTGGAAACTCTTCCGTTTCTTGTTGTAATGAGATAAAAAATAAAAGAATATGAATGTTTTGTTTGTGAATTGGAAAACATAAGCAAGGAATAAGGAAGTCTTTGCAACAGGCTCCATACAATGGTATTATTACAATAGGTGTCATATATATATTTGGGTGTGTAGTTGACGGTGGAGGTGTATTTTTGTGTCCGAATCAAGTGTAACTACTGAAATCGTGGTTCGGTTGCCAAAGCAAATGGTAACGGAATTGGACGGAATTGGAAAACAAGAGAATAAGAATCGCCATGAACTAATTTGCCAGGCAACACAACTGTTATTGCGTCAACATAAGACGAAGAAACGCTACCAACATGAATCAATGCGACGTGGGTACATTGAAATGGGAAAAATTAATCTTGGTATTGCATCTGAAGCTTTCTTAGCAGAGTATGAAGCAGCTCATACAGTAGAACGCTTAGTTAGCGGGGGGTAATATTTTGATTGTAAAACGCGGCGACGTGTATTTTGCAGACCTTTCCCCAGTTGTTGGTTCTGAGCAAGGAGGCGTTCGTCCGGTTCTTGTCATTCAAAATGACATCGGAAATCGTTTTAGTCCAACGGTGATTGTAGCGGCTATTACTGCACAGATTCAAAAAGCGAAATTACCCACTCATGTGGAAATTGATGCGAAAAAGTACGGTTTTGAGAGAGATTCTGTTATTTTACTTGAGCAGATTCGAACAATCGATAAGCAGCGCTTAACGGACAAAATCACTCACTTAGATGAAGTGATGATGATTCGTGTAGATGAAGCGCTACAAATTAGTTTAGGACTAATAGATTTTTAAATCGGCAGTTTAAGTTGCTCTCTTTGAAGGGCAACTTTTTTTATTATAGAGGAGGTTGCGGTTGTATATGGAAATGGTAGATAATCGACAAGCGTTAATGAAAATGTTAGTGAAGGAATTAGGCTTTACCGAAAAGCAAGTTCGTCATGTTATTCAATTAACAGAAGAAGGTAACACAGTTCCATTTATTGCTCGTTACCGAAAAGAATGGACAGGCTCTTTAGATGAAGTGCAAATTCGTATGATTTTAGAGAGATGGCAATATATGATGCAGCTTGAAGATAGGAAAGAAGAGGTTCTTCGTCTTATTGATGAGAAGGGGAAACTGACAGGAGAATTACGTCAGCAAATTGTGAAAGCTACAAAGTTGCAAGAAGTAGAAGATTTATATCGTCCGTATAAAGAGAAGAGAAGAACGAAAGCAACGATTGCAAAAGAAAAAGGATTAGAGCCATTAGCTGAATGGTTATTGTTATATACGAAAGAAGATCCGAATCAGAAGGCAATAGAGTTTATAAATGCCGAGAAAGAAGTGCAATCTGCAGAAGAAGCATTGCAAGGTGCTCAAGACATTATTGCAGAAATCGTTTCAGATGAAGCGGTATATCGTAGTTGGATTCGGAACGTGACTTTTAGAAAAGGTGTTATGTCTTCGGCTGTAAAAGATGAAGAGAAAGATGAAAAAAATATATATGAAATGTATTACAGCTATGAAGAACCGTTGCAGAAAGTCGTGCCGCATCGCGTATTAGCGATGAATCGAGGTGAGAAAGAAGATATATTGAGAGTTTCTGTTGTTCCACCAGTAGATGAGATAGTAACTTTCTTATATAAGAAAGTAATTCGTGATAACGATTCAAAAAGTGCACAGTATGTAAAATTAGCAATAGAGGATGGTTATAAACGATTAATTCAACCCTCTATTGAAAGGGAGATTCGAAAAGAATTAACAGAAACAGCTGAGGAACAAGCGATACATATTTTCTCTGAGAACTTACGTAATTTGTTATTACAGCCTCCAATGAAAGGAAAGGTTGTGTTAGCTGTAGACCCTGCATATAGAACGGGTTGTAAATTAGCTATCGTAGACGATACGGGGAAAGTTCTATATATTGATGTTATTTATCCGCATCCACCAGTGCGTAAATATGAAGATGCAAAAGCGAAAGTTCTTTCTATTATAGATAAATATCAAGTTGAAATGATTGCGATTGGGAATGGTACAGCTTCTAGAGAATCGGAAGAATTTATAGTTGATGTATTACAAAATGTGAAACGAGAAGTCTTCTATATTATTGTAAACGAAGCTGGTGCGAGTGTGTATTCGGCTTCTGATTTAGCACGTGAGGAATTCCCAGATTTACAGGTTGAAGAAAGAAGTGCGGTTTCTATCGGTAGACGTCTGCAAGATCCACTTGCTGAACTTGTAAAGATTGATCCGAAATCAGTTGGGGTTGGACAATACCAACATGATGTATCTCAAAAAAGATTAAATGAATCATTAACGTTTGTAGTAGAGACGGCAGTTAACCAAGTCGGTGTGAATGTAAATACAGCTTCAGTTGCGTTGTTGCAATATGTTTCGGGTTTATCAAAAACTGTTGCGAAAAATATTGTAGCAAAGCGTGAAGAAGAAGGGAAATTTACAAAACGAACAGACTTAAAGAAAATACCACGTCTAGGCGCGAAGACATATGAACAATGTATAGGTTTCTTACGTATATTAGAAGGGGCAAATCCGTTAGATCGTACAGG
The DNA here is from genome assembly GCF_022663305.1 of Bacillus cereus group sp. BfR-BA-01408. Taxonomy (NCBI): domain Bacteria; kingdom Bacillati; phylum Bacillota; class Bacilli; order Caryophanales; family Bacillaceae; genus Bacillus; species Bacillus cereus group sp. BfR-BA-01408. The sequence continues at coordinate 18,639 of NZ_JAKUFF010000071.1, forward strand.
TATTCATCCAGAACAATATAAAAATGTTGAATTGTTATTGAAGAGTCTAGGATTATCAAAAGATGACGTAGGGCAACCGCAATTACAAAAGAGTTTAGAAGAAGTAGAGATTTCTAAGTTGTCGCAAGAAACGGGAGTTGGAGAACCAACATTAGTTGATATTATAGATGCACTCATTAGTCCAGAGCGAGACATGAGGGATGAGTTGCCTAAACCGCTTCTGAAAAAAGGGATTTTGAAATTAGAAGATTTAAAACGTGGTATGGAACTGGAAGGAACAGTTCGTAACGTTGTTGATTTCGGTGCTTTTGTTGATGTAGGTGTGAAACAAGATGGTTTAGTACATATTTCTAAACTAAGCAAACAATACGTGAAGCATCCGTTAGATGTTGTATCTGTCGGACAAATCGTCAAAGTATGGGTAGATGATATTGATACGAAAAAAGGTCGCGTTGCATTATCTATGTTGCCGATTGAATAGTAAGAGAAGAGAGCAGATGAAACTGCTCTTTTTTTATAGGATAAAACGTGTAATGGATTAGGAACTTTGATGTATTTTGCTATAATAAAACCAGCATTCATTTAGTAATTTAATTTGATACCGGTTTTTTTCGAAATATGCGCGTTGCATTTGTTTTTTGAGCCATGTAGGCATAGGAATCCCTCCTTGTTTAATCCTACTCTCATAAATGTAAAGTACTATTGATGAGAGGTTGGTGAGTGGATTTCTATTTTTGCTATGTTTTTAGAAACCACGCTTCTTGAATGAGGATGGGTATATGTACTATTTAATATATGTATAAGAGAGGAGAAAAGTGTAAAAATATTTTTTTGTTTAGGAGGAATGAAAATGGATGAGCAAGAAATACAGCGGCTAGTGGAAGAAGTATCGCTACAATATTTCGGAATGCCGTTTTTACATAAGGCACTGTTTAATAGTAGGTTGCGTACAACTGGTGGACGTTATCTATTGAATACACACAATATTGAACTGAATTATCGATATTACGAAATGTATGGGAAAGAAGAATTAGTTGGAATTGTTAAACATGAACTTTGTCATTATCACTTACATATTACAGGAAGAGGGTATAAGCACCGGGATAAGGATTTTCGCGAACTGTTAAAGGCAGTTGATGCGCCGCGGTTTTGTAAACGAATGATGAATGAAGAGAAGGAAAAAAAGGTTTATATGTATGAATGTATGGGGTGCTCACTTCAATATGTAAGAAGACGTCAAATTAATACAAAAAGATATGTCTGCGGAAAGTGTAAAGGGAAACTAATCTTGATAAAGAAAACATCTTGACAGTGAAAACGCAATCCAGTATATTATAAACATGTCACGTTTGTACAAGATGTTGTGAAAAAAATTCTTGACTTACGATGAGAATTTTTATAAGATACAAATTGTCTTTATTATTCCGCAGTAGCTCAGTGGTAGAGCTATCGGCTGTTAACCGATCGGTCGTAGGTTCGAGTCCTACCTGCGGAGCCATACAGAGAAGTACCCAAGTGGCTCAAGGGGCTCCCCTGCTAAGGGAGTAGATCGCGAACGCGGTGCGAGGGTTCGAATCCCTTCTTCTCTGCCATTCATATTGGCCCGTTGGTCAAGTGGTTAAGACACCGCCCTTTCACGGCGGTAACACGGGTTCGAATCCCGTACGGGTCACCACTTCGGAGGATTAGCTCAGCTGGGAGAGCACCTGCCTTACAAGCAGGGGGTCGGCGGTTCGATCCCGTCATCCTCCACCATAATATTATAATGAAAAGTAAAATGACATTAATGTAAAGATTAAATGGTCCCGTGGTGTAGTGGTTAACATGCCTGCCTGTCACGCAGGAGATCGCCGGTTCGACCCCGGTCGGGACCGCCATTTTAACTTCTGCTAATTGGCAGTTGTTTTTTATTGGTCATTATGGTACAATAACATTTGTCTTTGAAAATAAGATAAGTATTTCGATGGGCTATAGCCAAGCGGTAAGGCAACGGACTTTGACTCCGTCATGCGCTGGTTCGAATCCAGCTAGCCCAGCCATTTACGAGCCATTAGCTCAGTTGGTAGAGCATCTGACTTTTAATCAGAGGGTCGAAGGTTCGAGTCCTTCATGGCTCACTTTTGTTTTTTTCGCGCGGTCGTGGCGGAACGGCAGACGCGCTAGGTTGAGGGCCTAGTGGGGGAAACCCCGTGGAGGTTCAAGTCCTCTCGGCCGCATCAAAAATCTTTTAAAAAAAGTACTTGCATTTGAAAATGTAGTATGATAAGATAATTGAGTCGCCAAAATACAACGACGAAAAACATCATGAATAAGCGCCCGTAGCTCAATTGGATAGAGCGTTTGACTACGGATCAAGAGGTTAGGGGTTCGACTCCTCTCGGGCGCGCCAATTACGGGAAGTGGCTCAGCTTGGTAGAGCACCTGGTTTGGGACCAGGGGGTCGCAGGTTCAAATCCTGTCTTCCCGACCACGCGGGTGTAGTTTAGTGGTAAAACAAGAGCCTTCCAAGCTCTGGTCGAGAGTTCGATTCTCTTCACCCGCTTTTAGTTCTTTGAAAACTGAACGAAACAAACAACGTGAAACGTCAATTTTTATTTTAGATGCTAGACAAACTAACTTTATTGGAGAGTTTGATCCTGGCTCAGGATGAACGCT
>NZ_JAKUFF010000072.1:0-21042 GCF_022663305.1 Bacillus cereus group sp. BfR-BA-01408
TTTTTTACATCTTGATTGTCAAACTGAGGGTGAATGTTATGATCAAGCGAGTATTTCAATACATTATTTTATTTTTAACGATTACTATGTACGCGTCATCTCATGCAGGAGCAACTACAATTCCCCCTGCTGAACATCATCCAAATACCAAAACTTCCTCTTCTACAAAAAAAATCGCGTACTTAACATTTGATGACGGACCAAACAAATATACTACGCAAATTTTAAACATCTTAAAAGAAAAGAACGGAAAAGCAACTTTCTTTGTTATTGGTGGAAAAGTACCACATTATAAACAGACAATGCAACGATTAATTAAAGAGGGACATTATATCGGACTTCACAGTATGTCCCATGATGTAAAACGCCTTTACACTGGTGATCCATCCGCTTTAATTACAGAAATGGAACAAACACAAAACATTGTCCAACAAGTTACAAAATTAAATACACATCTCGTTCGTGTCCCATATGGTAGCATGCCTTACTTAAAAAAGAATTACCGTGATGCACTTGTATCAGCCCAGTATAAAATGTGGGATTGGACAATCGATACATACGACTGGAAAAGCTATGACAATCCTTCTGCCATACTAGAAAGGGTACGTAATCAGAGCGATGAACAAGTCGAAGTAATTTTAATGCATGATTCGAGTGTAACCGTACAAATACTGCCACAAGTAATTGATTACTTACAGTCACAAGGATACAAGCTTCTTCCCTATAATCCATCTTCTCATCTCGAAGTAAACTTTTGGAAAGACACAAGATTGTAACAGCTTTAGTGCCTATGTGCTAAAGCTGTTTTATTTTTCTCTTCCCACCCTTCCCATTTTTGTGTAAAATTTTAAATAGTGATGAAGTTTCGAGGTGAATAGAAATGAAACGAATAGATCTCATTTTTAACGCAATACAAAAAGGCAATTATACAGAAGGTGTAACTGCATCAGAACTCGCTACCCTGTTGCAGCTAGATCGAGCCAATGTAAGTAGCGACTTAAACAAACTCGTAAAAGATAAACGTTTATTAAAAACAAATACGCGTCCTGTTCGTTTTTATATAGAAACGAACACTTCGTTGGAAACGCATTCAAAAGAAGTAACTTCATTAGATACATTTGCAGTTGAAAATACGAGCCTTAAAATCGCAATCGAAAAAGCGAAAGCTTCTATTCTCTATCCTCCAAACGGTATGCATACTTTACTGCTCGGAGAAACAGGCGTCGGAAAATCCATGTTTGCTTCTTTAATGCACGAATATGCAATTGAAGTTGAACAGCTTCCTAAAAATGCACCATTTATCGTCTTTAACTGTGCTGATTATGCAAATAACCCACAGCTACTACTTGGGCAATTGTTTGGGATTAAAAAAGGAGCCTATACAGGGGCAAGTGATCAGAAAGGATTAATTGAAAAAGCACATGAAGGGATCCTTTTCTTAGATGAAGTACATCGCCTTCCTCCAGAGGGACAAGAAATGCTTTTCACCTTTATTGACCGCGGAGTATATCGTCGCCTTGGAGAAACAGAAAACGAACGTAAAGCACAAGTATTGATCATTACTGCTACAACAGAAGAGCCAAATTCATTTTTATTAAAAACATTTACAAGACGTATACCAATGACTGTCACGCTGCCACCACTTCGTGAGCGTACACATAAAGAACGTTTTGCTTTACTGCAACTATTTTTCACAAATGAAGCAATTCGCTTGCGAAAAGAAATTCACGTTAGTCCGAATGCAATGCGTGCTTTCGTCTTTTACAATTGTCCCAATAACATCGGCCAATTAAAAACAGATGTACAAATTGCCTGTGCGAAAGCCTATTCTGACTTCGTGACAAAGAAACGTGATTCTGTCTATGTTTCAAGTACAGACTTACCTTGGTATATGAAGGAAGGGCTCTTCATTGAAAGAAAAAGCCGTCATCTATACCAAATACCAAATGAAACATTTATATTTACAGGCGATGAAGGTTGGAGTAATCATAAAATAGAAAATGAAAAACAGTCTTCTATTTACGATTATATTGACTATAAATATGAAGAACTTCAAGCTCGTGGTATTGAAGAGGAAGAATTAGAATTACTAATAGAAAATGATATTCAAAGCTTTTTCGTACAATATTTTAACCAAATGTCAAAAAAGACAAGTCATGAAAATGTTTTTAAAATTGTAGATCGTAATATCGTTTCCGTTTGTGAAAAAATTGCTGAACTTGCTGAAAAACATTTATCCAAGACATTCGATGAAAAAGTATTTCTCGCTTTAAGTTTACATGTACAGACAACTCTACAACGTTTACAAGCTGGAAAACAAATTCATCACCCACAATTAAATCAAATTCGTACGAAATATAAAGAAGCTTTTTCCGTAGCTATGCAATGCATTCAACTACTGGAAGACGAATTACAAATAACAATGCCTATCGATGAAGCAGGCTTTTTAACAATGTTCTTCGTTGTTGATCCAATTCCTGCCTCACAAACAGAAGTAAAAGTATTAATATTAGCGCACGGCAACGGCATAGCAACAGAAATGGCAAACGTCGCAAACGAACTGCTCGGCATTGAGGAAGTAACCGGTATCGATATGCCGTTACATGAATCGCCGAAAGATTTCTTAGAGCGTGTGAAAGTGTATATGAAAACACTCCAAAATGTAAACGGGCTTCTCTTACTCGTTGATATGGGATCTCTCGCTTATATTGGTGATATATTAGAAACTGAGTTCAAAATTCCGGTACGTGTTCTTTCCATGACGAGCACTCCACATGCACTAGAAGCTGCTCGAAAAGCTCAGCTTGGCTACTCGTTAGATGCATTATATGAAACAGTAAAGAACTTAACACCGTTTTACTTAAACGTACAAGAAGAAAAGAAAAAGCCACTATCGCCAATGAAATCTGTTATTTTAACAGCTTGTTTAACTGGGGAAGGCAGTGCTTTAGCTATTCAAAAAATGTTGGAGAACTATTTGCGATTTGACAAAGACTTAATTGAAATCATTCCAATTAGTATCGTCCATGAAAAAGATTTAACGAAAATGATTGAGAACATAAAAAAAGAGCGGAATATCATTTGTATCGTCACAAATTTCGATGTGCAGGTGCCATGCTTAACTTATCATTTCCAAGACATTGTAAACTACACAGCGATTCAGCCAATTCAAGAATTAATTACGTATGAAGAAACATATGCAAAAATGGCTGATATTCTTGAACAACAAATGCAGCGTAACGACGGAGCACTACTTATTAAAACGATCCGTTACGCATTAAATACAATTCAAGAATTAATTTCCTTACAGCTAACTCCTGACAGTTTAATGGGTGTTATTCTTCATATGAGCTGTATGGTTGACCGTCTTCAAAAAGGAGAAAGCCTCCTCCCTCATCCAGATAAAGAGAAACGAAGACAAGATGAATACTGGATGTATATGAAAGTAAAAAAAGCATTGCAGCCAATTGAAAATACATTTGAAATACAAATACCTGATGACGAAGTGTTTTATGTTATGGACTTCTTCATTAAAAATCAGCCTGTAAAAAATTAATTGAGGTGGTTTTGTAGTATATCGACCGTAACTCGGATTTTATCGGCGATTTTCAAGTTATATCAGCGCAACTCAGATTTTATCAGCGATTTTCAAAATATATCGATTTGCCGGCTATATTCACTAAAATTTGTACCTTATAGCAAAAAAGGCTGTTCCAGATGAACAGCCTTTTTTCTACTTCTTTACTTTCCTAATTCTCCCCCTGATTTCGCCTTTCTTATTAGACTTCGTATAAACATTTACATATACATTCGCCTGAATGATTTCTTGCAGTAAGCTATCAAACGCTCGCCCTTGTAAAGGCCCTTCAAAATCCCCCACATTAACTACACCAGTGACGACTCCTTCATTAACACTAATACCTTGCTTTAATGGACCAAATAAACTTAAAACAATTGGACCAATTTGATCTGTTTTCCCTAAATGAATTTGGCATGATGTAACTTTTTCGATGTTTTTCAATATGACCCGATATTGCAACTTCTTTAAATCCTCACTAAATATAAACTCTGCTACGCCATAAGCTTCTGTATTTACAGGAGGTATTTCCCTCTTACCTGTTAACCTCGCAAAGAAATGTGTTGTCATACGGGCATTCTCCTTATATAAATTTCCCAGCACTACTTCTACTACTTTATGGTTTATACATAATCATTTATGACTTTTTCAAACTTTAATTACGAAGAAAAGATTCACACAATCTTTACATTAGAATCGTTCCTTTTGCTTTACTACCTCTTGTATAATGCACATAGAAAAACATTCTAGGAGGTTATTTTGGAAAATAATAAATATACTATTCACAAATTATTAGAGATTTTTCTCGTTGCATTTAAATTAGGACTTACTTCATTTGGTGGCCCCGTCGCCCATCTCGGCTATTTCCACCACGAATATGTACAAAAAAGAAAATGGATGGATGAACGAAGCTATGGAGATTTAGTAGCACTATGTCAATTCCTCCCTGGTCCTGCTAGCAGCCAAGTTGGTATGGGCGTTGGATTATTAAGAGGCGGGGTATTCGGAGCTATTATTTCATGGATCGGATTCACTTTGCCGTCTGTGATTGGTTTAGTTTTCTTCGCCTCATTCCTTAATCAGTTCAATCTTGGAAGTACTGGCTGGATTCATGGACTAAAAGTTGTAGCAGTCGCTATTGTCGCTCATGCCATATGGGGAATGGCGCAAAAATTAACGCCAGACCGAAATCGTGCGACGATTGCAATTGCAACTGCCTCAATCGCCCTATTATGGCCAAGTAGCTGGACACAAGTCACTCTCATTATCATATCTGGCTGTATCGGCTGGCTTTTATATCGCAACCAACCAATTAGCCAATCTCAACATATAAAAGTACCTATTTCAAAAAAGATAGCAGTTTCTTGTCTCGTCTTATTCTTCGGACTATTACTACTGCTACCAATATTAAGACCGTTCTCTTATTACATCGCTTTATTTGATAGTTTCTATCGCTCTGGTGCACTTGTATTTGGAGGCGGACACGTCGTCCTCCCCCTTCTTGAAGGTGAGTTCGTACAAAACGGAATGATGACGAAAGAACAATTTCTAGCTGGATACGGATTAACACAAGCAATGCCAGGACCACTATTTACATTCGCCTCTTATATAGGAGCATTGTTAAACGGGACGCTTGGGGCCATACTTGCAACAATTGCTATTTTTCTTCCTGCTTTCTTACTCGTTATTGGTGTATTACCATTTTGGAACAATGTGAGAAAAATATCTTTCATACAAGGCGCACTACTTGGAGTCAATGCCGCTGTTGTTGGTATTTTAATTGCTGCTTTTTATGATCCTATTTGGACAAGCACAATGATGAACGCTGTAGATTTTGTTTTTGCGTCTCTTCTCTTTTGCTTGCTTGCTTTTTGGAAAACACCACCTTGGGTTATCGTTATACTCGGAGCCTTTGGCGGATATATTCTATCCATTTTATAAATATAAAAAACGACGGCATGATATAGCCGTCGTTTTTCTATTAAAACTTCACAAGCTCTATTCCTTCAGGCAACTCGCTCTCTGTTAAAATACGCAATTCTTTCACGCGATCCATTACGTAAGAAGAACGCTTCACAAGCTCTGGATCAATATACGCTGGATGAACCATAATTTCCACCGTTTGTTCACCTTGTACTCTTTCTTTTAACTTCACAAAGTAATCTTCCGTCACACCATCCGCATAAAAGTCACTGTAAAATACGTCAGAAAACGGGCGTACTGCTCGCTCTTCCTCACAACGACGAATTGGAACATTATATGTAGCCGCTAATTTCTCAAGAACATCGTGTAAAATCGGTAATCCATGCACGTGATGATGACTATCTAAATGAGTTGGCGTTAATCCGTAAGATAAGAATTTCTCAATTTGAGCAGTCCATTCTCGCTCGACTTCCTCTGGATTTATCTTCCCTTCCCATACGACGCTTTGTTTATGAAACAATCCATCGCTACTTACAAGTGATGGTACGTCTCCAAGAAGCGGTTTCCCTGCTGTTAATACGAGATGTACGCCTACTCCTAATGTGTTATGTTCTTTCGCTAAACGTACCGCATGCTCTGTTCCTGGCATATTCATCATCATCGTCGTTGAATTTACAAGTCCATTTATATGCCCATCAATAATACCGTAATTTGTACCTTCTGTAAGACCAAAATCATCTGCGTTTACAATTAACTTAATCATCGTAATACCTCCTAATAAAGTGAAACTTTAATCAGTGGGGGGGGTTCTTCACCCCCCACTGATTATTAGTTGAACCAATCGGACTTTTATGGGCAGTTGATCCCCCACCTAATTTCTTTGCTTTCGCTGAATTTTGAGGTAGGGGTCTTACTGCCCATTAAAGTGGAATAGAATAAAAAAAAGCGGGCTAAATAGCGCCGCTTTATTTCTCTACCTTTTTGAAGAACTGCGGAAGATGTTCTTTATGTGCTTCCAACATTTCATCTAAAATTTGTTTTGCAACTTTATCTGATGGTACAAGTGGATTAATTGTCATAGCAAGCAGCGCTTTATGATAATCCCCTGTAACAGCAGCTTCAATTGTTGTGCGCTCGAATGATTTAATTTGTTGTACTAAACCGCGAACTGGTACTGGAAGATCTCCAACTGCAATTGGTTTTGGACCTTCTTTCGTAATAATACAGTTCACTTCAACAGCCGAATCATGTGGCAAGCTTGCAATTGTTCCGTTGTTTCGTGTATTAACAGGCTGGATATCACCTTTATTATTATAAATAGACGTAATTAAGCTACATGCTGCGTCACTATAATAAGCGCCTCCACGTTTTTCTAATTGTGGTGGTTTAATATCTAAATTCGGGTCTTTATATAACTCGAATAAATCATCTTCTAATTGTTTTACTACTTCTGCACGTGTACCTTTTTCAACCGAAGCTTCTTTCTCTTCTTCTAGCATTTCACGTGTTTTGTAGTAGTAACGATGGTATGGACATGGAATTGCACGAAGGCCACGAATAAAGTCAGGTTCCCAGTTAAGCGCAGCAATATTTTCCATCGTAATTTGCTTCTCTGGATCTGTTACAAGCTCTAACACACGATCCATTACACTTACGCCATCTAAATATACGTCTAGTCCGTATACCATATGGTTTAAACCTGCGAAGTCAACGTGTACACGACTGGCATCTACCTCAAGTAATCTCGCAAGACCCATACGGATTCCGATTGGAACGTTACATAAACCAACTACTCTTTGAATATTTGTATAACGAAGGACAGCTTCTGTTACCATACCAGCTGGGTTTGCAAAGTTAATTAACCATGCATTCGGACAAAGCTCCTCCATGTCCTTACAAATATCTAAAATAACAGGAATCGTTCTCAACGCTTTGAATAAACCACCAGGACCATTCGTTTCCTGACCGATTACATCATATTTTAACGGGATCGCTTCATCTTTTGCACGAGCTTCTAATAAACCTACGCGAAGCTGCGTCGTTACGAAATCAGCATCTTTTAATGCTTCGCGACGATCAAGCGTTAAATGTACCTCAATTGGTAAACCAGATTTTTTTACCATACGTTTCGCTAAGTTACCAACGATTTCTAACTTTTCTTTTCCTGCCTCAATATCTACTAACCAAATTTCACGAACAGGAAGCTCATCATAACGTTTAATAAATCCTTCAATTAACTCTGGTGTATAACTAGATCCACCGCCGATTGTAGCAATTTTAATTCCAGTCATGCTTTATTCCCCTTTCGCTTCTAACTTTTTATAAAGGTCAATAAACTCTGCTGCTAATTCTTTTACTGTAATCGCATTCATTAAATGATCTTGTGCATGAATTAAAAGAACACTAATCTCTGTTTTTTCTCCTCTTGCTTCTGATTGTATGAGCTCCGTTTGAAAATGATGCGCTTCATTAATCGCTTCTTTCGCCTTTGCCATCGCTTCATCAGCTTCTGCCATTTTCCCCTGTTTGGCAAATTGAAGTGCCTCCATCGCAAAGCTTCGTGCATTACCACTATTTAAAATTAATTGAAATGGAATTTGTTCTGCTGTAGTCATCATAATTACCGCCCTCTCTATTATCGTTCAACCGATTGAAATACCCCTTCAGTTTGAACATTTCTATTAAAATATTAATTTATGAATGATAGTTTGGTGTTCTTGTAGATGGGTTTCATCTTTTTGAACATGATATAAAGGTAATTATTCTGACGAGCTAGAGAAACTCGTCAGAATAATATTTTTTAAAGTGATACTGAATTGTCGCTTCCTTTTGTTTCAGCTTTTGCAGCTTGTACATACGTACGGTCACACATTAATACGAATGGATAGTAAATCAATACTGCAATTGCAAAGTTTACTACTTGTAATGCTGCACCAGCGATACTTCCGCCCGCTACAAGATAACCACTAAAGATTGGTGGCATTGTCCATGGAACTAAAGCAACTGTTTTTGGTACCCATCCTAAAGAGATCGCTGTATAAGAAGTAATAACTAATACAACTGGTGTCAGTACGAATGGAATAATTAATGCTGGATTTAATACAATTGGTGTACCGAAAATAACTGGTTCGTTAATATTGAAGAAACCAGGTCCGATAGATACGCGACCTACACCGCGAAGCTGCGCACTTTTTGCAACAAGCATTACTGCAACTAAGAATGCTAACGTTGCACCTGATCCACCGATGTACACGTATACATCAAAGAATGGTTTTGTGAAAATATGCGGTACATCATATGCAGACATACCACCATCAAATAGTTTCATGTTTTTTTCTAACGCTGGTAAATAAATTGGGTCAATAATACCCCCAATAATATTCGGACCATGTAATCCGAAGAACCATAATACATGAATAAGCAACGCAATAATAATTGCACTTGGCAATGTACCTGCTAAACCTTGTAATGGTACTTGAATTGTTTCAAATACGAATTTATGAATACTTGTTCCTGCTAATTTCACTGCTAATTGAATGCCTGCTGTTACGATTAAAATAACGAATGCTGGAACTAATGCTGCAAATGATTTCATTACTGCTGGTGGAACACCGTCAGGCATTTTAATTGTAATATCTCTTTGAACAAAGAATCTAAATACTTCAGTTACAAGAAGAGCCACTATGATAGAAACGAATAGACCTTGTGCCCCTGTCCAAGCTAAATCAATACCACCTTCTTTTGGCGTTGTCGGAGAAATAATAATTAATGCACCGAATGTAATAATTGCTGCTGACAACGCATCTATGCCGTAAGATTTTGCCAAATTATAACTGATTCCAACTGCGACTATAAGGGCAAGTATAGCAAAGGAACCAGTCCACATACCGCCACCGACATCTTTCCAAACTTCCCCGAATGCACCTTTCATAAATTTTTGGAATGCATCCACTGGTAAGTTATTAATAAGTATTGCAAATGATCCAACTAAAATAAGAGGCATAACTGCGATAAATCCATCACGGATCGCAACTAAGTGGCGCTGCGATCCAATTCTACCTGCGATAGGAACTAAATATTTCTCCATGAATGCAATAAACTTTTGCATTTCGCTTCCCCCCTAATTATTTTTTTAGTGTTAACGCGTGATCTAAAACTGCTTCTCCATTCATCATGCCGTAGTGCATTGGATTGATAACGTCGATTCCAACGTTTCTCTCATCAGCAAGCGTTTTCATTGAAGAAAGCATGTAACGAACTTGTGGTCCTAATAATAATACATCCGCTTGATCGATATTTGTTTTTACTGCATCCCCAGATACAGCCCAAATCTTTCCTTCTAAACCTCGAGCTTTTGCAGCCGCTTCCATTTTTGTAACTAGTAAACTTGTAGACATCCCTGCTGAGCAACATAATAAAATATTCATTTGAAAATCCCCCTTGTGTAGTATAAAAATTTTATGTTTTATTTATTTTTCTTTACGCTATTTATTAATGCAATTAGCGTGCCAATTTTTTAAAACCACTAAAATCAGCACTTTTTCGACCATTTCCTTTGTGTGTTAACGCTTTCAATTAGTGTGTCGACCAAAAAACACACAGTGTGTTATAAAACAACACGCTTTTAACACATAACTGTATGAAAATAGATTAGTGTTTAGTTGTCTAGTTGTATTTAAAACAAAAAAACACTAAAAAAATTTTTTAGTGTTTTTACCCCATGCCCTTCAAGCTAAGATTTTAAAATAAACCCAAAACGAAAAAATGAGATTTTTTTATCATAATGTCAGAAAACCATCATTATAATTCGTATATTAAGTGAATAGAGAATGGAGCAAAGAGTGGTGATAGGAATGCGAGAAGTAGAAATAGTAGAAGGGTTGCGAAAGAAAGATATGAAAGCATTACATGCAGCAATTGATCAGTATGGAGATTTAATTTATAAAGTTGTTCACGGTGTATTAGATACATCCCATAGTAAAGTGTTAGTGGATGAGTGTGTTGATGATATTTTGTTAATCATTTGGTACAACATTGATAGTTATGATGAGAAACGCGGAAAATTTAGAAATTGGCTTATATCTATCGCGAAGTTTAAAGCGATAGATTTTAAGAGAAAGAGTAATCAAGTATATAGATTACAAGAATTTCAGCAGGATATATATGAAGAGAGAACAGGCACAAATCAAACAAAAGAAGAGGAGGAAGAAAACTTTTATCTTTTAATTAGGTCGCTAAACAATGAAGATAAAAAAATTTTTATAAAAAGGTATCTGGATGAATATAGTGTGCAAGAGATTGCTTCTGAATTAGGGCTGGCAACAGATACTGTGTATAGCAGGCTTTCAAGAGGACGAAAAAAAATAAAAAAGATAATAGGAGGGGAAACTGATGCGCAAAGAGGAACTGTTGCAGGGTTTAAATAATTTACAATATAGTGATGAAGATGTAGCAGAATATAATGTTGAAACAAAAGTAGATGAAAAGAAAATAGGACGTGCAAAAATGGTAGTAACAAAAAGTATTTTGATGCAGCGTTGTTATCATCAGGTGCAAGGTAATTTACAGCAGGGTGAAGAGATTTTATATAGCATGGCTGCGTCCAATCCGCGTGTAAAGGGTTGGCAAACAGGGACGGCTATAACATTAGGAATCGGTTTTCTTTCTATGAATTTTGGTATTAATAACGTCCTCGTTGTTACAAATAAAAAACTGTATGTGTTCTTTGTAAATCAATATTATAACGATGTTGATTTGAAAATATATCAGTTAGATGAAATTGTCTCTATGAAAACAGTATTAGATCGTAAAAGCGGCAGTGAATTTTTATATATAAAATATACAAACGGGAAAGAGTACGTACTTTTAGGGATTAATGAGGAGTATCGTGAATTGTTTGAAGTAGTATGTAACGTGCCAAAAGGAAGTAAAATAAAGCTGTCGCTACAGGATAGAAAATTAAAATGGATATTAAGGGGGAAAAGAAGTCTCTTTTATATCTTAAGCTATTCAATTGTATTCTATTTGTTCTATAAGGCGTACGTTAACTTTATGCCACTTTAAAGGGCAGTAATATCCCATGGCCATCAAGCTAAAAAATGAAATAAAAAACCTTGCATACGCAAGGTTCATTCAGTTACCGACATCTTCCTATATAATTCTACAAATTCACTTGCTAATTCCTTCACCGTAATTGCATTCATTAAATGATCTTGCGCGTGCACCATCAGAAGGGTGACTTCGGTCTTTTCACCACCAGCTTCTTTCTGTATGAGATCCGTTTGTACACGGTGCGCCTCTTTTAATTCTTCTAAGGCTTCTTGTAATTTCGCTTCTGCTTCTGTAAATTCTCCACGCTTTGCACAATCAATTGCTTCCATTGAACAACTTCTCGCATTTCCCCCATGCAAGATTAAGTGAAAAGCCTTCGTTTCTATCGTATCCATTTTAGTTCTCTACTCCCCCTTTTCTTCCGCTATTTTTTGTTTATCCCATATTTTTAAGAACGGTAAATATATGACGAACGCTAGTGCAAAGTTAACGAGTTGCAAAATCACACCTGAAATTTTGCCACCCGAGCCTAAATATCCACTAAATAGAATTGGTGTCGTCCATGTTACAGCAGCACCACTCGGGCGAGCTACCAATCCCCATTCCATTGCGAAATAAGAAACAATCGTTAATACAACAGGAACTACTATAAATGGAATAAGTAAAAGTGGATTCATGACAATTGGCATACCGAAAGTTACCATTTCATTAATGTTAAAGATACCAGGTGCAATTGACAATCGTCCTAAACTTTTTAATTGCTGACTTCGTGCAAACAATAACATTCCGACAACTAAGGCTAATGTTGCACCAGAACCGCCCATATAAATCCATAAATCAAAAAACTGTGCAGTAATCGTGTTCGGTACATCTTGGCCCGCTTGAAAAGCAATCCGGTTCTGATCCATTAACGATAACCAAATCGGGCTCATTACACCGCCCACAATTGTAGCTCCATGAATTCCACACGCCCAAAGGACATGAACGAGAATAACCGCTATAACTGCTCCCCAAAGACTAGCACCAAGTATACTCAGCGGTTCTTGCAGTAGCTTCCCTACAACATTATGAATGCTTCCGAAAGTTGTGTGTTCAAAAATCAATCTAATGATCCAAACAACTGTCACAACAATAAACCCAGGAATAAGCGCTGCAAATGAACGCGTTACTGCCGGTGGAACTGTCTCAGGCATTTTTATAATCATCTTTTTTTGTACAAGAAATCGGTATATTTCAGTAGATATAATTGCAATAATCATCGCTACAAATAAACCTTGGCTTCCCATTAATGCCGCTGGAATTACTCCATCTACCAGTATACTTTCTTTCGTACCCGGCATGATATATGCAACTTGAAATGGAGTTGCAAGTAAAAATGTCACAAGCGACAATGCCCCGGATGCTAAAGCGTCCACTTTATAATATTCCCCAAGCCTGTAAGCGATTCCAAAAACAGCTATTAAAGCCATTATATTAAAAGTTGCACTAACTGGATACCCTAATGCTACGTTCCAGTTTTTCCCGAACAAACTCGCCATGAATTCACTATACCCGGGGATTGGTAATGTACTAATAATAAGAAAAATTGATCCTATAATTAAGAACGGCATCGTCAATACAAGTCCATCACGAATTGCTAGCAAATGCCTCTGCTCTGCAACCTTTCCTGCTACCGGCATTACATATTTCTCTAAAAACCGTATCATCTATCCCACTCTCCTCATGGTTTCATTGACAAAGCTGCTTGCAAGATAGCTTCTCCATTACAAAGTCCGTAATGGACGGATTGAATGACATCAACAGGTACTCCTTTCTCCTTACATAATTCTTTCATTTTCGGTAATAAATAACGTACTTGCGGTCCAAGTAAAAGTACATCGGCTTTATCAATATGGCTATTTACTTCAGAACCTGATACAGCCCAAATCTTTACCTCTATCCCTTTTGCCTCTGCTGCTTTCTCCATTTTTGTAACAATCAAACTGGAAGACATTCCCGCTGCACAGCAAAGTAAAATATTCATCCCTTTTCCCTCCCCCTTTTTCCAAACCTAAGTTACGGCGCATCCCTTACCACAACTAGGTTACAAATATATATGTCTAGATTTCCTGCTGTATGCCGAGCTTAAAAACAAAAATTTCTCGGTTTTCACGCTATTCCATCTATCCGTATTCTCCTAGTAAAGAGGGCTCTAACTCGCTATAATAATTCAGTATGATTTTTTATAATTGATAGGAGGATATATTTATGAAGGCATATCGCTTTCCACTTATTTTATTATCTTCTATCCTAATTGGTGGTTTCATTGGTTATTTCATGGGTGCCGATGCAGTTGCTTTAAAGCCGCTTGGTGACATTTTCTTAAACTTAATGTTTACGATTGTTGTACCTCTAGTGTTCTTTAGCATCGCGTCATCTATTGCTAATATGGATGGATTAAAACGTTTCGGTAAAATTATGTCTAGTATGGCTGGGACTTTCTTATTTACAAGTATTTTAGCTGCTATTTTTATGATTATTGTCGTGAAAGTATTCCCGCCAGCACAAGGTGTTGTATTAGAACTAACACAACCTGACAAAGCTGAAAAAGCAGTTAGTGTTGCAGATCAAATCGTCGGTATTCTAACAGTATCTGACTTCTCGAAGTTACTATCTCGTGAAAATATGTTAGCTCTTATTTTCTTCTCTATCTTAATGGGAGTTGCAACTTCAGCAGTTGGTGAAAAAGGAAAACCATTCGCTACATTCTTACAAGCTGGTGCAGAAATTTCAATGAAAGTCGTATCTTTCATTATGTACTACGCTCCAATCGGACTTGCAGCTTACTTCGCAGCATTAGTTGGTGAATTCGGACCACAGCTTCTTGGAACTTACTTCCGAGCAGCAATGGTATACTATCCAGCGTCTCTTATTTACTTCTTTGTATTCTTTACGTTCTATGCATACCTTGCAGGTCGCAAGCAAGGTGTACAAGTATTTTGGAAGAACATGGTCTCTCCTACTGTTACATCTCTTGCAACTTGTAGTAGTGCCGCAAGTATTCCAGCGAACTTAGAAGCAACGAAGAAAATGGGTATCTCTTCTGACGTTCGTGAAACAGTTGTCCTTCTTGGATCTACACTTCATAAAGACGGCTCTGTTTTAGGCGGCGTATTAAAAATTGCTTTCTTATTCGGTATTTTCAACATGGAATTCGAAGGACCAAAAACATTAGCAATCGCACTTGTTGTTTCTTTATTAGTAGGAACAGTAATGGGCGCTATTCCAGGCGGCGGTATGATTGGTGAAATGTTAATCGTTTCTCTATACGGCTTCCCGCCAGAAGCATTGCCAATTATCGCAGCGATTAGTACAATCATCGATCCTCCTGCAACGATGTTAAACGTAACAGCAGATAATGCTTGTGCCGTAATGACAGCTCGCCTTGTAGAAGGTAAGAATTGGATCAAAAACAAATTTGCTTAATAAATAGAAAGAGGATGCTCGTTTTGAGCATCCTCTTTTTGTCGTTATTTGTTGATAAGTCGATATTCCTTGTCGAAACGTCGATATATTGAAAAAATCGTCGATATAATCTATTCCGCCACAAATTTGTTAAAACCTTCACAAATATTCCACACTCATTATCCTTTCTCCGTACTATAATCATGTATGGAAAAGGAGATGGACATAATGACTCAAAGCGCACCTGAATTTAAAGTTTTGCAAAGCATTGCATTCCTTGCGGTCGTTTTGCAAAGTTCCTTATTATATACAATGAATCAAGGAAATGTCTTACTTGAGCAATCTCTCATTATGGGCATGCTATTTAACCTTGCAAAATTTTCAGCACCTGCATTCATATTTATCGTCGGCTTCCACTTAATTCGTCACTATACAAAGCAATTAGTATACAAAGAATATATTTCTGAAAAAGCCGCACATTTACTCATTCCTTATTTCTTCTGGTCTGTTCTTTACTTATTAACAACAAACGATATGATTACACTACAAAGCGGAATAAAAAGTTTATTACTCGGAACAGCCGCACCTCATCTTTGGTACGTGATTATGATGTTTCAAATTCACCTACTGTTCCCTTTGCTGTGCACACTATTTTATTGGTTTCAAAAACGAACAGAAAATAAAAAAGACATATATAAATATATGACCATCTTTGCTTCTCTATATTTCCTCTTAATGTGGTATTCTTCGCACTACATTTTTAATGGAGAGAAATTGACTAGCTCAACCATTTTACATTATACAGATCGTTCCTTCTTCTTCTATTCGTTCTATTTCGTCATGGGAGGAATCGCTGCTGTCGCACTAAAAGCGTGGCGTACATTTGTCATAAAACATATTCCGCTTATTACAATCTTATTCTTTATCTTATTTTTATTCATCAATTATGAGTTATTTAGTTTTTACGGAGCAAACTCTATTCATTTAACCGTTTCGACTTATTTAAAACCGTCTATGTTTTTATATATCGTATGCGAAATTATCATACTTTACGTGCTATCTATTACAATCGTACAGCGACGTGGTTTCTTATATAAAGCTTTACGATTTATCGGGAATTACACGTATGGTGCTTATTTAGCTCACTTTTTCTTCTTGCAACTATGTACAAAGTTTCTTTCTTTATTCACACTGCAAGAAAACACAATATTATATAGCTTATTATTATTTACAATAACAGCCACAATCTCGATTTCAACAATGGTCATATGCAGTACACTACCATTTCATACATGGATTACAGGACCTTCTCCTACAACAAATATGAAATGGGCTAAGATTGCACTTCGGAAAAATCACGAAAAGGTATTCAAACCATATCTTTGATATAATAGAATTCCATAAAAGAAAAGAAAGTAGGACACACCTATGATTAATCAAATTGGACAAATTATGCTATATGTAAATAATCAAGATGAAGCAGTACAATTTTGGACTGAGACAGTAGGATTCCAAATTATTGTGGAAGAAAATAACGGACAAGGTTTTCGCTGGATTGAAATTGCGCCGTCAAAAGAAGCAGGCACAAGCATCGTCCTTCACGATAAAGAGTTAATTGCAAAAATGCAACCTGAATTAAACTTACATACACCTTCACTTATGTTCTTCTCTAACAACTTAGATCAACTGTATAAAGATCTTTCTGAGAAAAATGTTACTGTTGGACAAGTTGTAGATTTACCTACTGGCAGAGCTTTTAACTTCGCTGATAACGAAAACAATTACTTTGCGGTAATGGAACGCAAATAATAGGCCAAAAAATGGTTCTCCTTTCATACATATACATTGAAAGGAGAACCATTTTATATTTTCTCTATAGTTTTACGCTTCTTTCTTCTATATAAAGCAATTAGAAATGCACCTACAATGATAGCACCTGCTCCTATCATTCGTTTATCTACTCCAACAACTTCCTTAATCTTTTCTTTTTCCTTTTCATCATACGGAACACGGTGTCCTCGAACGAGTAACCTATGCGTGTTTACACCATATGGCGTACATGTAATTAGTGTCACATAATCCTGACTTTCAGCTACCGTTAAATCATCCGTTTCTTCTGGTAGCACTACTTTAATTTGATCTACTTTATATGCTAATACTTTATCTAAAGAATGAATATAAAAAATATCCTCTTCTTTTAATTTATCCAAATCTGTAAATAATACAGCAGATGGCAACCCCCTATGTCCAGTCAAAATAGAATGTGTTCCTTCTCCGCCAACTGGCAAAGAGGAATTCTCTATATGACCTACCCCTCTACTTAAAACATCCTCAGACGTTCCATGATATATAGGAAGCTTCACATTAATTTTAGGAATTTCTACATAGCCCATTACTTCTCCTACATTCAACATATCTACGTAAGAACTGGAATTTCCACTCTTATCGGAACGAAATGGATCTGTAACGGTCTGTCTCTCCTGTTGTAGTTTCTCATTGTACTCTTTCGCTTCTTTTTCTTTACGTTTAATTTCTTCCCTTTGCAGCTCTTTCACCTTTTTGTCATATGTACTTACTTCAGAATAATGCGCTCTTGTCGCTAACCAATTACTCACCGTCGGGTATAAAAAAATACTAAGTCCTACTAAAAAGATGCATCCAAAAATAATATTACGTTTCATAATATACCCCTTTATTATGCATATGTAGTTCCATTTATCCCGCTATTTACCGGGCAGTAAATAACGAAAAGAGGAAGATGTTCTTTCTCCCTCTTTTCTCCCTATACTCGTACGCTTATTAAGCTTTTCTTCTTAAGAACATAAACGCTGCGCCCATTAATACAAGGCCAACTACTGTGAAGAGGATTGTCCCAATTCCACCTGTTGCAGGAAGGATCCAGCCACTCTTATTATTTTCTACAGTTAATTTCACCGTTTGGTTATCCTTATCAATCTTAACTTTAATTGGCTCTCTTAATTTTTGATAAGATTTCACTTCACCTTTATCAGTATACTTCGGTGCTTCAATTTCGACGATTTCGTATTCACCGTAAGGGATGTTGTCCCAATTAATAATCCCATCTTTATCAGATACACCGACAACGTCAACACCTTTTACTTTTACGACTTTACTATCTTTTCGTAATTCAAATTTCGCACCTTCTAAAGCATCTTTAGTTGCACCGTCAATTTTTTTCAATGAAATTTTACCATCAGTTACGATAACCTTTACAGGAGGTGTTGTTGTTTCATCGTCTGGTGGTGTTACTTTATCACCAGTTTCATAATCGATCTTTGCTATATTTTCTATTACTGTTCCACCGTTAATATCTCCATTTACTTTCGCCTTGATTTGCAAATGTAGTTCTTTTTTATCTTTTAACGCTGCAAAATTCTCTACAGTCACTGTCACTAATTGACCTGCAGCAGTCTTTTCACCTAACGTTACTTTTACAACATCAGAAGATACTTTTTCACCATCAATTGTAACAACTGGTGTACCGATAATTGTTAATCTTGAATCCACGTTATCTGTTATTACGTATTTCTTGTACAGATGAATATCACCTGGTAGTTTCGTTTTAATGTCGTATGTGAATTCTTCATCTACGTTAATTGGTAAACCATTTAAATTACCGTTAATCTTCTTATCAATTGTCGGTTTTTTATAGTTTATAATTTTATCTAGTTTTACAATTTCCCCATAGCCTGCTTGACCGTCTTTAGGGAATGCACCTGATTTTTCAACTTTAAATTCATATTTTTTAGGATCTAAAACATACCCTTCTAGTGCTTTTGACTCTTTGAAATAATATTCTCCATACAATAAACCGTCAACGCGGATTTTACCATCCTTATCTGTCTTTAGATCCTTTAATTCTTTTCCTGCTTTATCTACTACTACTTTATCAGTCCCTTTATGATATAGTGTGAACTCTACATCTTTTAATGGTTTACCTGCATCGTCTACTTTCGTTAATTCTACTGCTCCACGCTTGATTTCATTTTTTGGATAAATATGAACGTCGTAGTTTAATTTTTTACCTTCTTTATCAGTCATTGGGATATCAATTGTATATGGCTCTGTATTTATATTTACGTTATCTGGACCGCTAACTTCTTTCACTAAGTAACGACCGATTGGAAGGTCCTTAAAAGTTACTGTACCATCTTCACCTGTTACGTCGCTAATAGGTGTTGCATTGTCAACTTTCTCAACAGCTTCTTTTACAATTTCTCCATTTCTTTCAATCACTTTAAAAGTTGCAACTTTTACAACTTCATACTTTACTCCTTTTATCGGTGTTGCCCCTTCAGGAACTTTCTGACCAGGTTCACCAGTTCCTGCTTCACCTTGTTGTCCATCTTTTTCATGCGCATACTTATGAATTGTTAAAGACCCTTTTGTCGGAACCTCATTTGCAGCAAATGCACTTGGCAGCGTTGAAAGCATTAATATAAATGCTAAAACCATACTAAATACCTTTTTCATACTCGTATTGCCCCCTTTATATTTTATAAATTACTGTCCCCTTTTCGGAAATAGAGAAATAGCGTTAACACAATGAGTAATGTGCTAAATAAGTAAATGAGATTTGTTCCAAACCCTCCTGTATTCGGAATGACCCATTCACTCTTGTTGTTCTCTACTTTCAACTTTTGCAAAGGTGATGTAAGTTCTACATGAATTGATTCCTTCAAGATCATGTAACCTGTCGGTGCTTTTATTTCTTTAATTTCATATTTACCGAATACTAGCGGTTCAGAAATTGCTTTTCCACTTTCATCGGTTACTAATTTTCCGACTACATTTCCATCTTTATCGATAATTTGAAACTCTGCATTTTTCAGTTTCAACGTATGATCCTTTGCATCTACTTTTTCAATTTCAATTTTCCCTGACGGAGGAGGTTCCACTGCTATTTCTACTGATGGTTTTTGTGGAGAAATATTATCTCCTTTTACCGTACCTACGTTCAGTATTTTTTTATCTTCATAACCATCTTTTATCTTCACTTGAAATACGATTGTATGCCATTCGGTATCTTGAATGTCTCCGAGTTTCCCTATTACTTTTCCAGCCTTATAATGACCACTGTCAGTATCTTCGGCATCCGTTACTATATTGCCATCCACCCGAATTGATCCTGGTACATATTCCACACCTTCTGGCAATTGGTCTTCTACTAAAGAATTTCTTATGATGCTATCTTTGACTGTATTACGAACCTTAATCGTATATTCAATCGTATCTTTTACTTCATACTTCTTACCTTGTTGTAAGTTCTTTACTTCTTTCACTGATTCCACTTTCGGATTCTTATAATCTACTTTTACTAGTTTTTCAGGTTCCTGCGGTGTAATGTTCTCTCCCGTTACCTTCGCTTTATTTACTATTTCTTTCCCTGCTTGATTCGTTTTCACTTTCACATGGAACACTACTGTATGCCACTCTGTATCTCGAATATCTCCAAACTTCCCGGTTATTTTTCCAGTCTTATAATGGCCACTATCCCCATCTTCAGCATCTGTGACAACCTTCCCATCTATTCGAATCGTCCCTGGTACATATTCCACACCTTCTGGTAATGGATCCTCAATAATAGCATTGTTTATCACGCTACTCGCTACGTTATTACGCATTTTCACTGTATATTCAATCGTATCTCCGACTTCATATATGCTCTTACCTTGCTGTAAGTTCTTTGCTTCTTTTACCGTTTCTAGTTTTGGATCTTTCGGTTCTATTACAATAGATTTCTCTGGTTCTTGCGGTGTAATATTCTCACCTGTTATTTTTCCTATGTTACGAATCGTCTTATCTAACTGATCCGATTTTACTTTTGCTTGGAAGGTAACCGTATGCCATCCTGTATCTGTAATATCACCTAAATTCCCCATCACTTTACCTATCGTATAGTGGCCGCTATCTTGATCTACAGCGTCCGTCACCGCTTTTCCATCTACCTTAATGGTTCCTGGTACATAATCTACCCCGTTTGGTAATGAATCTTCTATTACAATCTTTTTCGCGATGCTATTCTC
>NZ_JAKUFF010000073.1:0-19924 GCF_022663305.1 Bacillus cereus group sp. BfR-BA-01408
AATTGGCAAAGATGACGTATTTGTCGCTAAAATTGCGTGTTCTGGAGCAATTTTATCTAAATTCGCAAAGATTTTCTTTTTAATATCCATTTTCTCGACAGCTGCTTCGATAATAAGATCCGCTTCCTTCACACAATCTAAATCAAGCGTTACTGCAAGACGGTTTAATGTCGCTTCCTTTTCTTCTTCCTTCATGCGCCCCTTTTCTACTTGGCGTGCTAAGTTTTTCGTAATAATAGCCAATCCTCTATCTAATTGCTCCTGTTTTAAATCTTGTACCTTCACATCGTATCCTGCCATTGCACATACTTGTGCAATTCCTGATCCCATTTGTCCTGCACCAATTACAACAATTTTTTGTACACTCATTTCTTCTTCCCCCTTAATTTCCAATAAACTATATACCGTCTAATCTTAATTAGTGAACTTCAATCATCACTGCATCACCTTGACCACCACCGCTACAAATCGAAGCAATTCCAATTCCGCCGCCGCGTTGCTTCAGTGCATGGATTAGTGTAACGATAATGCGCGCTCCGCTTGCTCCAATCGGATGCCCCATCGCCACTGCGCCGCCATTTACATTCAATTTTTCTGGATCAATTCCCGCAATCTCTGTACTTGCAATTGCTACTGCTGCAAATGCTTCATTAATCTCGAATAAATCGATGTCTTCAATTGTCTTTCCTGTTTTTTCAAGCAATGCGTTAATTGCATAACCTGGCGTTCTCGGGAAATCTTTAGACTCCACTGCAATTGCTGTATGTGCCAAAATTGTCGCTAACGGCTTTCTTCCTTCTTGCTTCGCTCTGTCTTCGCTCATTAATACAAGTGCAGCACCACCATCGTTTAAGCCTGGTGCATTACCAGCTGTCACTGTCGCTGTTTTATCAAATACAGGTTTTAATTTTGCTAACTTTTCAATTGTTGTATCCGCGCGTGGCGCCTCATCCTTTGCAACGACAATAGGATCGCCTTTTCTTTGCGGAATCGTTACTGGCACGATTTCCTCTTCAAAACGTCCTTCATTATGTGCTGAAACCGCACGTTGGTGGCTACGATATGCCCATTCATCTTGCGCTTCGCGAGAAATTCCATCTTCCTTCGCAACTTCTCCGCCATAAACACCCATGTGTATACCAGAAAATGCGCATGTTAAACCGTCAGCAATGTTTAAATCAACGACTTCGTTGTTGCCCATTCTGTATCCCCATCTTGCTCCTCGTAAAATGTAAGGACTGTTACTCATCGACTCCATACCACCAGCTACAATCAATGATTGATCGCCAGTACGAATAATTTGATCCGCTAACGTAACCGCACGAAGCCCCGACGCACAAACTTTATTCACTGTTTCCGTCTGCACTTCCCAAGGGATTCCAGCAGCCCTCGCCGCTTGGCGTGATGGAATTTGTCCCTGTCCACCTTGAATAACCGTTCCGAATATAACTTCCTCAACATCACTAGCAGAAACATTTGCTCTTTCAAGCGCCGCTTTAATTGCAATCCCTCCAAGTTCTGTTGCTTTTACATCTTTTAAAGACCCTCCAAATTTCCCAACCGGTGTTCTTGCAGCACTTAAAATAACTGTTTTACTCATGTTTCTTTCCCCCATTTCTTTTTATCACTGAGCGTGCGCTCGGTGTTCCTACGTTGAGAAGAGGTGCAATAATTGCACCTCTTTCTAAAGTTGTATGCATTCCTACAAACTAGATTGCTTCTTTCTTCTGTCCAATCACTGAGCGTTCTAAAATCTCTGTTACATCGAGAGTTTGAACTTTCTCTTCAACTTCTTTCGCTTTCGTCCCATCACTAATCATCGTTAAGCAATAAGGACATCCTGTACCGATAATGGATGGCTGTACAGCTAATGCTTGTTCTGTACGAGCAACGTTAATGCGTGAACCTGTTGTTTCCTCCATCCACATTAAGCCACCACCTGCTCCACAGCACATTCCCGTTTCACGGTTACGTGCCATTTCTACAAGGTTCACACCAGGAATCGCTTTCAAAATGTCTCGTGGCGCTTCGTATACTTCGTTGTATCTCCCTAAGTAGCAGGAATCATGGTACGTAACTGTTTCCTCAATAGCGTGAACCGGTTTTAAGCGTCCTTCTTTCACCCACTGAGCTAACAGTTCTGTATGATGATAGACTTCTGCCTGCAAGCCAAAGTCCGGATACTCATTTTTAAATGTGTTATAAGCATGAGGGTCAATCGTAACGATTTTCTTCACTCCTGCTTTTTCAAATTCCTCAATATTTTTTGTCGCCATCTCTTGGAAGACAAATTCATTTCCAAGGCGGCGCGGTGTATCTCCAGAGTTCTTCTCCTTATTACCGAGTATTGCAAATGAAATGCCTGCTTCGTTCATCAACTTCGCAAACGATATCGCAATCTTCTGACTACGATTATCATATGATCCCATTGAACCAACCCAGAATAAATATTCGAACTCCTCGCCAGCTTTCGATTTTTCTTTTACAGTTGGAACCGTTACTTCATCATCACCTTGGCGCCAAGTTTCACGCTCTTTACGGTTTAGACCCCACGGATTCCCTTGACGCTCGATGTTTGTCATCGCACGTTGCGCTTCCGCATCCATCTTTCCTTCTGTTAAAACGAGATAGCGGCGTAAATCAATAATTTTATCAACGTGCTCATTCATAACCGGACACTGATCCTCACAGTTACGACACGTTGTACAAGCCCAAATCTCTTCTTCTGTAATAACATCTCCAATTAAACTCGGATCGTAAGCGAGTGTTGTGGCTGCAGATTCTTGTTGTCCTTTCCCCGCTGCCATCATCGCTAACTGATTTCCTTGTGTATTATTAAAAGCAACTACCGGAACCCACGGTGCTTTTGATGTCACTGCAGCTCCTTTATCAGTTAAATGATCGCGAAGTTTTAAAATCAAATCCATCGGCGATAACATTTTCCCTGTTCCTGTTGCCGGACACATATTTGTACAACGACCACACTCTACGCAAGCGTATAAATCAATAAGCTGATTTTGTCTAAAGTCTTCGATTTTACCAACACCAAATGTTTCTTGTGTTTCATCTTCAAAGTCAATCTTTTCAAGTTTCCCTGGATTTGAAAGACGGCCGAAGAAAACGTTAGCTGGTCCCGCAATTAAATGCGCGTGTTTCGATTGTGGAACATAAACTAAAAACGTTAACAAAATTAGTAAATGCACCCACCAAGAGAAATAGAACACAGAAATGGCTGCGGTTTCATTTATCCCTGAGAAAACGTAAGCGATTGCAGAAGCGATTGGCTCACTCCATGAAAGCTCCTCGCCATGCCATATAATTCCCATCCCATTACCGAGTAGCACAGAAATCATTAAGCCACCGATGAAGATAAGAACAAGGCCTGATTTGAAATTACGTTTTAAACGAACTAGCTTCTCAACATAACGTCGATGAAAAGCCCAAAAGACTGCAATTAAAATAACAAGTGTGACAATTTCCTGGAAGAATGTAAATGCAGGGTATAGTGGTCCAAGTGGAAGATGTGATCCTGGTGCGAGTCCTTTCCAAACGAAGTCAATTGCTCCAAATTGGACAAGAATAAATCCGTAAAAGAACATAACGTGAATAATGCCGCTCTTTTTATCTTTCAGCAGCTTTTTCTGACCGAAAACATTGACCTTAAGGAGATCCCAACGCTCTTTAAAACGACGGTCAAATTCAATCTTTTTTCCTAACTGTATGTAGGCCATCCTCGTTCGTATAAGATACACAAACAAATATCCCGCATAAGCAATAACAGCAATGGCAGCCAGCCAATTCATGATCAGTAAGCTATTCATTTTTATGCTACCCCTCTCTTTGTAAGCCCTCTTTCTTTTTTAGAATCTTCAAAAACATATAATTTTCTGAATTTTATCCCCTACCTTCATTATATAATGAGTGAGCATTCAGTCAACAGTTTTTTGTTATACAACAACATATTTTTTAATAAAGCTGTTTATTTCGGTGAAACTATAAAGTGAAACTTTAATCAGTAGAAGTTATTTACTCCCTACTAATTATTAGCCCACAAATAACAGGATAAAATGAATGTTTGATTTATAAAAAACGAATGGTGAAAAGACCGTGAAGGAGGGAATTTACTCATGTTCTTCTTATCTCTCTTATTAATAGGTAGCACTCTCTGGATTGTAATTGATCTTTCTTATGGGAGAATTGTTCATTTAAAGCGTGTACGTTCTCGTTCTTTCCCTTTACGTCAAAGTGATTTTCACCTTTATACATACGGAAAAGATTTGTATGACGCTCTATTTACTGATATAAAACAGGCGAAACACCATGTGCACGTTTTGTTCTTCATTGTAAAAAACGATAAAATCAGCCGTGAATTTTTAAAGTTACTTATTGACAAGGCAAAGGAAGGAATTGAAGTAAGACTTCTACTCGATCGATTGGGAAGCCATCATTTATCAAATGAGGCCATTCGCTCCCTACAAAAACATGGTGTCTCTTTTTCATTTTGTCACAAAGTAAAGTTTCCTTTTCCTTTCTTTTCTGCAAATCAAAGAAACCATAGAAAAATTACAGTTATCGACGGGAAAATTGGTTATATTGGTGGATTTAATATTGGAGAAGAATATTTAGGTCATAATCAAAAATTAGGATTATGGCGTGATTATCATTTACGTCTTACAGGAGAAGGAATACAAGATTTACAAAGGCAATTTTTACATGATTGGCTGGACGATACAGACCAAAATTTATTAGAGGCATCTCTTTATTTTCCTAAGCAACAACCAGGAACCATTCTGCATCGTTTTATCCCTACTGATGGGGCCTACTTGCAAAATACATTTTTATATTTAATTGAAAGCGCAAAAAAAGAACTCTTTATCGGTACACCATATTTCATTCCTGGAAGAAAAATTATGAATGCATTATTAGAAGCACGAAAACGCGGGGTTCAAATCACGATTCTCGTTCCAGAAAAAGCGGATCACCCCCTTGTTCGAGAAGCAAAATTCCCATATTGCCGAAAGTTAATACACGCTGGCTGTAATATTTACGCATTTCAACAAGGTTTTTTTCACGCTAAAGTTATTATAGTTGATGACTATATCTGTGATATCGGAACTGCAAACTTTGATATGAGAAGTTTATATATTAACCATGAAATCAACTGCCTTTTATATGATGAACATTTTATACAAACAGTAAAAAATAAATTCCACGAAGATCTAGACAATGCGTCATTACTTTCCTTGAAAGATGTTAGTCCGAATTCTCCTATTAATAGAGGCAAAGAATGGATAGGAACAATACTTTCTTTCTTCCTATAGGAAAGATAATGCATAAAGGAGATGTATTCATTATGATTATGCGTTTCGGATATGTCTCACATGCAATGGCACTCTGGGACTGTTCTCCGGCTAAAACGATGACATTTACAAGCTTTCAAAAGCTTAGTAAACAAGAACGAGAAGATAAATTATACGATGTTACGCGACAGAATCTTGAGCATACAATACGTATTCTTCATTACAATATAGCGCATGAAATTCCATTATATCGCTTATCTTCTTCCATCGTCCCACTTGCAACACATCCCGAAGTCGAGTTTGATTACATCGGGTTGTTCACACCGCTTTGGCGTAAAATTGGGGCATTAATTAAAGAACATAATTTACGAGTAAGTTTTCATCCAAATCAATTTACGCTATTTACAAGCGATAAGCCACACATTACAACTAACGCTATTACAGATATGACTTATCACTATAAAGTATTAGATGCAATAGGAATTGCAGATTCTTCTTATATTAACATCCATGTAGGTGGTGCCTACGGAAATAAAGAAAAAGCGGTTGAACGTTTCCATGAAAACATAAAAAAACTTCCTGCACATATAAAAAGGCAAATGACACTTGAAAATGATGATAAAACATATACAACTGCTGAAACTTTATCTATTTGCCAAAAAGAAAAGATTCCATTTGTATTTGATTATCATCATCATATGGCAAATCTTTGCGAAGAACCGTTAGAAGAGTTACTTCCTGCAATTTTTGAAACTTGGGCACATACAAATATCCTTCCTAAAGTTCATATTTCTTCCCCTAAATCAAAAAAAGAATTTAGGGCTCACGCGGAATATATTGATTTAGAGTTTATTAAACCTTTCTTACACGTTGCAAAAAAAGTCAATCATAATTTCGATATTATGATTGAAAGTAAACAGAAAGATTTAGCGATGCTGCAATTCATACATGAATTATCCGCTATAAGAGGAATAAAAAGAATAAATAGCTCAACATTACAATGGTAAATTGTAATGTTGAGCTATTTTTTTCAAAAAAAGTAATTTTTTTAGTAAAAAACACCCTATTTTATATGCTATGATTGGAATTAGCATTTTCCACCTGTGATTCAACTTTATTGAAACGGAGTCATAATATGATTAATCAAAAAAAATATGTACACTTTGTTATGATATATATAATTATATTTTCTCTTTGGATATTTCTTATTCCTAAGAACTTGAATATAAAAGAAATTGGAATTCTCTTCTTATTTTGTTTTGCTGCACTCTTTTCTTGCTATTGCTTATATAAAGCTATTAAGAAAATGAAGCGCGGTGATAAATTATTTTGGGTTTTATTACTATGCACTTGCCTATGTGGATTGACAATGGAGATAACTTTATTTCTTCATTCACTTTCTATATATGACCAAGTCATATTCTCATATACGGCATTACCCTTTTTTATCGTACAATATATTTTGCTCTTTTCTGGCTTTGCTATAAAGTTCATAAAACATTACTCTATTAGAGGCCTAGCTCAATTTTCATTCGATAGCATCTTTATCATTATTATGAATATTTATTTTACCTTAACTTTTATTTTAGACCGTTCAAGCTTTCGTATGTTAACAACAGATCATTGGGTTTTAATTGGATACTTTATTGCACAATCATTAGTCATTTACGCCGTTATTAGTCTATATAGACGAGAACAATATTCTGCTAGTAGAATCTCATTAATTATCGGCTTTACTATCATACTTGTATACGGATATATACATCTCTTTCAATTAAACGCAGGGATGAAAACTTCTTCTGAAGTCTCTTACTTAATACATACTGCTTCGATTTTATTAATTGGTTTGTCATCCATACTATATATTTTAGATAAACCAATGCAGCATGAAACGAAAACAAAATATTATCGGTTTGATTATGTGCGCTTTATATTACCTTATTTTAGTATAATCATTACTTTTTCTTTTATTATCTTTCAACCTTGGGATGATAAGTTCATGTTGATCGGTCTAGTATTATCTCTCATCTTATTGTTCTTACGACAACTTTATATGTGGAAAGATAATCAGGCACTAATCGATACATACGAGCAGTTGACTACACAACTAGAAGACAAAGTAGAAGAAGGTGCATCTGCGTTATCAAAAAGTGAACAACGTTATAAATCTTTATTCGAAGATCACCCGGATGCTGTTTTCTCTTTAAATATGTATGGTATTTTCCAGCAGTCTAATACAGCTTGCGAAAGCTTATTTACTGCCTACTATTGTGAAGTAGAAAGCTATTCCCTTTTACACTTTATTGACTCAAAAGACCATGATTTACTAAAGAAGGCTTTACAACTAACGAAAGAAGGTAGACCACAAACTTTAGAAGTTCGCACAAAGGAAAAAGAAGGTTACTACTATTACCTTCACATTACACTCATCCCTACTTTCATAAACAAGGAAGTTGTCGGGATGTTTGGCATAGCACGTGATATTACAACTTTATATGAAAAACAAAAACAAGTAGAACATTTAGCCTTTCATGATGCACTTACTGGACTACCAAATCGCCGCAAGTTCGAAAAGGATTTAAAAAATATTTTAAATACAGCTCAAACTAGCGCAAATGATGTTGCCGTCATGTTTCTTGATTTAGATCGATTCAAAAAAATTAACGATAGACTCGGTCATGACGTCGGAGACTTGTTATTAATTGAAGTAGCAAAACGATTACGCAGTTGCCTACGTTCAAAAGATGTCGTTGCTCGCCAAGGCGGAGATGAGTTTACAATTCTATTACCAGATATGTACTCAGAAAAAAGTGCAGCCTTTATAGCTGAACAAATTTTAACCATTTTAAACAAACCATTCTTCATTAAAGATGAAGAACTGTCTATTACGCCAAGTATCGGAATTGCAATGTACCCTGATTGTGGAACAGATGTAACAGCATTAATGAAAAATGCTGATATGGCTATGTATCGCGCGAAAGCAAATGGAAAAAATCGATTTGTTTTCTTCTCAAAAGAAATGAGTATCGCTCAAAATGAGAGTAACTTCTTAGAAGGAGAACTTTCAAAAGCATTACAACAAAATGAATTTTTCCTTGAATACCAGCCACAAGTAAGCACAAAAACAAAACAAATTATCGGTTTTGAAGCATTAATTCGTTGGAAACATCCAAAGCTCGGTATCGTATCCCCAGCCCAATTTATCCCTCTAGCAGAGGAAACTGGATTCATTATTGAACTTGGAAATTGGATTTTACGTACTGCTTGCTTAGAAGCGAAAAGATGGCATAATCAAGGTTTCTCTCACTTAAAAGTCGGTGTAAATTTATCTGTAGTTCAATTTAATCATGCAGATTTAATCCCAACTATTTCAAAAGTTTTAGAAGAAACAGAGTTAAAACCAGAAGCACTAGATATTGAAATTACAGAAAGTATCGCCATTAACCAAAATCAATCTGTAGTTGCAAAACTAGAACAACTTCAAAATCTCGGTATTCAAATTTCAATTGATGACTTTGGAACTGGTTATAGTTCTTTAGCTTATTTAACAAAATATCCAATTAATACATTAAAAATTGCTCGAGAATTTATTTGCGGAATTACAACTAGTCCTTTAGAGGAAGCGATTATTTCTTCCATTATTACACTATCAAAACAACTAAATTTAGAAGTTATCGCAGAAGGTGTAGAAACCGAAGAACAATGGAAGTTTTTATATGAGCAAAACTGTGACCACATTCAAGGATTCTTTATTAGCAAGCCCGTTTCTAGTAAAGACGTTTGGAGGTTACTCCACAAAAAAACAACCGTCTAAGTAAGACGGTTGTTTTTTTAATATTCAAAAGGTACATCTGAAGCTAATTGTACTTCTTGATCATTATGAGAAATTACTTGGTTTTTCTCTAAAGCTGTATCTCCTAATGAAATACCCCATGCCATTGCTAACGTTAACAGACTACCAATAAGTAGTTTTTTCATATTCCATCACCCGCATTTTTTTCTTTAAATATATCATGAAAATCCATCCATATCTTATGCAATTATGCATATTTGCTTTTTAAATCTTTTTTATTTCTTCATTCTTTTTATAATTGATTCTTTTAATGTATGGTTTCCTAATATATCGAAAAAGAAGTAAGCTTTTTCGCAAGCATCTTCAATTTCTGCTCTATCACACTCTAGTTTTTCTAGGCATTCAACTTTTCGATAGTATAACTGTCCAATCAATGTCATACTATTAATTTGACACGATAATTCAATGGCTTTATTTGCATGACAAAGTGCTTCTTCGTATTGATTGTCCAAGTATAATGCTTTTGCATGATTATGTCTCACCTTTACATCAAACTCTTTATTATCATGTAATACTTCTAATTGTTTTAATATATTTTCATATAACTCAATACTCTTCTTAAAATGGCCATTTTCAGCGTAAATGTTTGCAATTGCGTTTTCAATATAAAGGTTCTGATATACGTCTATCCCTGCCAATTGTTGATTGAGCAATTTCTTTAATTCTGAAATACAATATTCGTAATCAATTTTTTTCAATATGTAAGCAGCTACATGATATTGCCATTGAAGAAACTGCTGAAGCTCAGGATGATATTCTTCCTTTTTCAACTCATTCCATACTTTATTATAAATTTCTTTATATTTCTTTTCCTTACAGAGCATAATAATTCGGTCTTTTAACTGCTTATTCCTTTCCATGTCAGAATAAATAAGTACCTCA
The DNA here is from genome assembly GCF_022663305.1 of Bacillus cereus group sp. BfR-BA-01408. Classification (NCBI taxonomy): domain Bacteria; kingdom Bacillati; phylum Bacillota; class Bacilli; order Caryophanales; family Bacillaceae; genus Bacillus; species Bacillus cereus group sp. BfR-BA-01408. The sequence continues at coordinate 10,036 of NZ_JAKUFF010000073.1, forward strand.
TAAAAATGGATAATGGGAACTTGTAACTTTGCTGCAATACCTTGCAATATATCCATACTTGGGTATACCGCGCCCGATTCAATTCGGCTCACTTCCGATTGGTGACATATATTCTCGGATAACTGTTTTTGTGTTAATCCCCGCATCACCCTAATTTTCTTAATTTCACTTCCTAATTTTTCTGCGTGCATACTTACTCACCATCCCACTATAACAATCTAATTTTTCGAGTTGTCATACCACTACAATAATGTGAATTCGACAATTTTTGATATGAAATAATGCATAATATATATAAAATTCGGCAAATTTTTCATACAATTCATCTCACATACAATAATAGATTAGGAGTATTATAGATAAATTACAGAAAACTTGCCCATACTTCCATTACACTCGGTCTTTTTTATCCTTTATCGGCAAAAACTATCCACACCCAAGAATTAGGAAGAATGAAGTAAAAGTTGAAATTGCTCAGCCTAGCTTAACAATTTGGAAATTAACACAACCTCAAAATGATATAAAAGAAAATATTGCAAAAAAGTATTTAAAAGGTGAGGTAACTGGGGCTAAGGCTCAACAAGAGCAAGTAACAACTGAAAAAATGTAGAATTTCAACCTACCGATAAAGAAAATCAAACCGAATTTCATCTTGCACAAACTTATAAAAACTATAAAGTATATGATCAAGATCTCATTATAAAAGTAGATAAAAATGGAGTAATCACAACTATTAGTGGTAAGGTTATCCAGAATTTAGACCGATAACCTAATCCTACTATAACAAATTTTTTGTCGAAAAATGAAGTAAAATCTACATGACGCAATCCCCCCTAATTCCAGACTATATAACTGAGACGGAATTACAAAAAAAGAAGCTTACCATTCATAGGTAAACTTCTTTTCATATCCATCCCTTTTCTTCCGCAATTGTAATTGCCTCAATTCTATTTTTCGCATCAAGCTTCGTTAATACTTCAGAAATATAATTACGTACTGTACCAGGTGAAAGATAAAGTGTCTTTGCAATTTCATTTGCTGTCTTTCCTTCTTTCGCAAGTAGCAATACTTCTTTTTCGCGATCTGATAACGGATTTTGCTCTTGCCATAAGCCGAACATTAAATCTTGAGAGATCTCTCGTTTACCTTTCATTACGTTGCGAATCGATGCAGCTAAATCCTCGCTTGGGCTATCTTTTAATAAATATCCGTGCACACCAGCTTTCATTGCTCGTTCAAAATATCCAGGGCGCGCAAATGTTGTTAAAATCATTACTTTACATGCCGATTTTTCTTTCTTCAACGTTTCTGCAACATCTAATCCGCTTTGAATTGGCATTTCAATATCCATAATGCTTACATCAGGTTTTAACAATTCGATTAGTTTTAGCGCCTCTTCTCCGTTCGCTGCTTGCCCAATTACTTCAATATCATCTTCTAGATCAAGTAGGGCTCCTAACGCACCACGAAGCATTCGCTGATCTTCTGCAATAATAATTCGAATCATGCCTTCACCTCATCTTTTCCTGTTCTAATAACAACTGGAACTTTTACTGTTAATAGTGTTCCTGGATTAATCGTACCCAGTTCAACAAATCCATCAATAAGAGCGATTCGCTCCTTCATACCACGAATACCATTCCCATCGTGATTTTGATCCGCTAAACCGATTCCGTTATCTTCTACTGTCAAAATCAATTCACCTTGTGATTCTAGTACAGAAACTATGCACCGCGTTGCCTTACTATGCTTTACAACATTCGTAACAGCTTCGCGTAAACACATTCCTAAAATATTTTGTTCAATGGGTGATAGCGAACTTGCACTCGTTTCTTGTTTGATCTCTAATTCAATATTAGCAGCTTGTAAGATCGCTTTTATTTGCTCAAGCTCTTCTTCTACCGTAATCATGCGCATATCAGAAATTAATTCCCTTAGCTGTTTTAAAGCAGTTCGAGATGTTTGTGTAATCTCCTTTGCTTCCGCACTTGCGCGCTCTGGATTTTTGACGATTAGCTTTTCAACAAGCTGACTTTTCAACGTAATAAGAGATAGCGTATGCCCTAACGTATCATGAAGATCCCTTGCAATACGCTGCCTCTCTTCACGTTTTACTAAGTCCTTAATTTGCTCGTTCGCTTCGTTTAATTGATTTCTTAACATCTTTTTTTGGTTAAAATTGCGCATACCAAATGGTGTAAGAAGCATTAAAATAAACATCGGAACGATATTTACTAAACTTGTCGGTGTTAGTTGATTCATATTTATAAATACAAATACTCCAAGCATTACAACTAACAAACATAGTAATATCCGAAATACTTTCTTACTTGGTGCAAACCCCATTGCACTTGCTGTGAAAAAGCCAAAGAATATCATGAAGGGATTATAAAATAAAGCAAATAAAAGCGTAAGTATCATTTGAATACAAGCCCACAAAATAAACGTCTTCTGAACAAAATAAAGTTGACGGTATGTGATCATGAAAACTATCAACATACCGCTTCCTATTACAAGCTTCCATCCCGATACTTGTGTTAAATTATAAATTGGAAATAACAAATAAACGAGCCACATATACGGAAAGAATCCCATATGTTTCGGAAAAATCTCAATCCTCTTCTTCTCTATCATTTATACCGCTTCCTGTCTTTTTCTTATATATATTGATATTACAACAAATATAAGGAAATAACCTCCTAATACCGCGATATTTTCCCAACCAACCGATTTTCCAGCTACAATATCCCATGCACCACTTCCGAAGTGATATGTTGGTGTCCATTCACCGATAGATCTTAATATTTTCGGGAATACTTCGATTGGCATCCATAGACCGCCAATTACAGCTAAACTCATATTTAAAATATTCGCTAAACCCGCTGCTGCATCCGCCTTCTTAATAGAACCTATTACTGTTCCTAATGCTAAAAATGGTGTTACACCTAACAATAACCATAATCCAGCACCAATCCATTGCCCTACTGTTAACTCCACATGATTAATTAATATTCCTGCGATAAAGATAACTAAAATTGAAAAAGCATTCACTACTGTTTGAGCGATGATCTTTGCTGTTATATACGCTCCCTCTGGAAGTGGTGTAATTTTCAACAAATGTGTCCAACCTTGCCCTTTTTCCTGAGAAATCCTTACACCGAAACTAAAAAGTGCTGTCCCTACAATACTAAACGTCGCCATCGAGATTAAATAATGCGCTTTCCACGCATCTCCGTTTTGTGGCACTTGAACCACATTTGTGAAAATGTAATAAAACATAACTGGCATTAATAATGAGAAAAAGATAAACAATTTATTGCGGAACGTACGTAAAATTTCTATTTTGCATTGCATCCATAAAGCTTTCATGCGATTTCCCCCTTCTGATTTGCGACAAACTGTTCAAATGCTTCATCAAGACTTCCACGTTCAACTGAAATATTTGTTACAGGTAAGTTCTTTTCATAAATTGCTTTTAACGTTGCATCCGTATCTTCAGTTATTAAAGTGAAATGTCCTTCGTTTGATTGTACTTCTGTTACGCTTGGTAACCCTTTTAATAATTTTGCAGGAATACTTTCCTTCGAATAAAATGTAATTGTTTTTCGTGAAATCGTCGCTTTCATCTCATCTGGCGTACCATCTGCGATAATCTTTCCATTCGCAAATAATAAAATACGATTTGCTAATGCATCTGCTTCTTCTAAATAGTGCGTTGTTAAAATAATCGTTTTCCCTTCACTTGCTAACTTTCGAATTGTTTCCCAAAATGTTCTTCGAGACGTAATGTCCATTCCAACTGTCGGCTCATCTAAAAATAACAAATCTGGATTTCCTGCAAGTGCGAGTGCAAAATTTAACCTTCTCTTTTGACCTCCTGATAATTTCTCACATCTTTGCTTTCTCTCTGATTTTAAATTCGATAACTGTAGCAACGTTTCTTTCGCTATCGGATTCGTATAATAGCTACGGAATAACTCAATTGCCTCTTCCACTGTAATGCTATCGATGACACTTACTTCTTGTAACATCGCACCGAGGCTATTACGAACATCTCTATGCTTTGGGCTCTTTCCGAATATAGAAACCGTTCCTTCCGTCGGATCCTTTAATCCAAGCATCATCGACATCGTCGTCGTTTTCCCTGCACCATTCGGTCCAAGCAATGCTACGATTTCTCCTTTATTCACATGAAATGAAACGTTATTTACTGCTTTTTTATGTTTAAATGTTTTAGAAACACTGTTTACTTCAATAATCTTTTCCATCTCTCCACCCCCGCTGTTTCTTATATTTACATTGTATTCCTTGGAAAACTTAGGAAACAGTATGATGCGTCATAACATCGATATGACAATTGTCATGTATTCTTTATGAGAGGAATCAATCCGCCATATTGCAAGCGAGTAGCAGGACGAAAATAAACATGATACAATCGGGTAAGATATATATTCGAGGAAGGACAGTGGTTTTCATGATTATTCGTAATGAACAAGATTTAGAAGGCTTACGAAAAATCGGCCGCATCGTTGCGCTTGCACGTGAAGAAATGAAAAAAGAAGCAAAGCCAGGCATGACAACGAAAGAGCTTGATTTGATCGGTAAAAAAGTATTAGATGAGCATGGTGCTATTTCTGCACCTGAAAAAGAATATGATTTCCCTGGCGTAACTTGCATCAGTGTAAACGAAGAAGTTGCTCACGGTATTCCAGGTGATCGTGTATTAAAAGAAGGCGACCTTGTAAATGTCGACGTATCTGCAGCACTTGATGGTTATTATGCAGATACAGGTATTTCATTTGTACTTGGAGAAGATGAAGCAAAAGAAAAGCTTTGCCAAGCAGCTGTTGATGCCTTTTGGGCAGCAATGAAAAAGGTGAAAGCTGGTTCAAAACAAAACCAAATTGGTCGTGCCGTTTCAAACTTTGCACATAAAAATGGATACAATGTTATTCAAAACTTAACTGGTCACGGTATTGGTCTTAGCTTACATGAAGCACCAAACCACATTTTAAGCTATTTTGATCCAATGGATAATGCGCTTCTAAAAGACGGTCTTGTTATCGCTGTAGAGCCATTCATTTCTATGAAAGCTGATCATATTATCGAACGTGGCGATGATGGTTGGACATTCGTTACACCTGATAAAAGCCTTGTTGCACAATGCGAACATACAGTTGTCGTAACACGCGGCGAACCGATAATCTTAACAGAAATATAAAAAAGGAACCGCTTCTTAGTAGGAAGCGGTTCTTTTTTAGGCTGTAGAAAAGATTTTCTCCACAGCCTGAAAAAGGACGATACATAAAGTATCGTCCTTTTAACGGGGTGAGGCTGTCCAAAAGTACGGAAAACCTTTGAACAGCCTCGTATTTTCATATGGATGCCTTACATATATCACTGATAATAAGTATGAAATGCGGAAACATATTTATCATCACATGATTCAAACATGAGAAAAGAAACCCTACAGTGGATTCTTTTCTCTACATAATCTAAAGTTTGGGTACACTAGATTCATGCAATGTAGGAGCTTTCCAAGCAGAAAGCGAACCTTCATTTAAAATGATAGCATACATGTCTCCATCAAAAATATGCAAATATGCATACACCGTTTTTTATTTCTCAATGTCAGAATATTGAAAATTAATAAGGATAAAGGTAAAATGAAGTCGTTATCCGTCTTCTTTTGTCAGTCAGAGAGAATAGAAGAATAGGAGAGGAAAAAATGAAAAAATCTTTGAAACAAAAAATAGTAAGCTCTTTGCTTGCTGTATCACTCGCTGTTAGCATAGCTCCAGTCGGACAAGCCAAAGCTGATTCCACGTCAAAAATCACACAAACTTCACCTATCACAAAACAAGTTGATGCAAGCCGCGCTATCGAACACATCCGTTTCTTATCCGAAACAATTGGTCCTCGCCCTGGTGGAACAAAATCAGAAGAATGGGCTTCTCGCTACGTTGGTACGCAGCTTAAATCAATGGGCTATGAGGTAGAATATCAACCATTTCAAGTACCCGATCAATACGTTGGATTTATAGAATCACCATTATCCACAAAGCGTAATTGGCAAGCTGGTGCTGCTCCTAACGCACTAATTTCTACAGAAGCTGTTACAGCCCCTCTTATCTTTGTTCAAGGTGGGACAAAATTAGAGGATATCCCAAATGAAGTAAACGGAAAAATTGTTCTATTCGAAAGAGGAACAACAGTAGCAGACTACAATAAACAAGTTGAAAATGCTGTTAGCAAAGGAGCAAAAGGTGTTCTTTTATATAGTTTAATTGGCGGTCGCGGGAACTACGGACAAACTTTCAATCCTCGTCTAACGAAAAAGCAATCTATCCCTGTCTTCGGTCTTGCTTATGCGCAAGGAAATGCATTTAAAGAAGAAATTACTAAAAAAGGGGCGACAATTCTTTCCCTAAAAGCAAGACATGAATCTAATTTAACATCCTTAAATGTCATCGCTAAAAAGAAACCAAAAAATAGTACAGGTAATGAAAAAGCTGTCATTGTAAGTTCACACTACGATAGTGTCGTTGGAGCACCTGGAGCAAACGATAATGCTTCTGGTACAGGATTAGTATTAGAGTTAGCTCGTGCTTTTCAAAATGTAGAAACTGATAAAGAAATTCGCTTTATTGCTTTTGGTTCTGAGGAAACTGGCTTACTTGGCTCCGATTATTATGTTAATAGTCTGTCCCAAAAAGAACGCGATCGAATTTTAGGTGTCTTTAATGCGGACATGGTTGCAACAAATTACGATAAAGCAAAGAATTTATATGCTATGACGCCTAACGGTTCTCCAAACCTTGTAACAGATGCAGCCTTGCAAGCAGGTAAACAGTTAAATAATGACCTTGTACTGCAAGGAAAATTCGGCTCTAGTGATCACGTACCATTTGTTGAAGTTGGCATTCCTGCCGCTCTATTTATTTGGATGGGTGTCGATAGCTGGAATCCATTAATCTATCATATCGAAAAGGTATATCACACACCTCAAGATAACGTATTTGAGAATATTTCACCTGAACGTATGAAAATGGCATTAGAGGTCATTGGTACAGGCGTCTATAATAGCCTTCATTCCACTGTGAAAACAGGAGAGAAAGCCGCTTAATACTATTTCAAGCCACCGATTAATCGGTGGCTGTTTATTAAGAAAAAATAAATATGCATAAAAGCATATTTATTACATGGTATTATGGTGTATAATTAAAATCGTAATATATAAATAAAGAATATAAATCACATAGCATTATGTAGAATAAAAAATTTAAAATACTATTGATTACATCTAATGATAAGACTTTTCGATTGTAAAAAGGTGCTCTTGCAGTTGTGTTAACTTGAACTTCAGAAACTAATACCTTCATTCCTAAAATAAACGTTACATCAGCTACTCAAGAACAAAGCTTTACAAAATGCTATTTCTAAATTAGCCATAATAATGGCTATGCATTAATGAAACATGGCATTGACCTTAAATTACATGAGATACCCTGCTCTAAGTTTATGGTCCAATTATAATAGGCTTCTTAAAAACGGTCTTGTTATCACTTTAGAGCCGCTGATTGGGTCCACCTTAAAATTGTTCTCTTTTTTCTATAAAAAAACCCCTTCAGGCTGCATTCTTCCCTTCACTTTATCGTGAAGTGTTTTTGAATACTTACCTAAAGGGAGCAATATCAATAGTAATTTTTTAATTTGTCAGCTACTTAGATTACAGTGTAATTAATAATCTAAAGCTTTTTTATTATTTAATTCGCTGACGAGTGAGTAGGATTCCGCCTAAAAGGAACAATACCATACCTCCAAGAATTGAACTCATTTCTGCTGATGTTCCTCCTGTGTTAGGAAGTAAGGTTTGCTTATCATTTTCTGTAGTAGGTGGAACTTTTGAATCGCTATTGTTATCTGTATTTGTAGTTGTGTTTGGATCTTTTGGATCTGTGCTTGGATCTTTCGGATCTATACTTGGATCTTTCGGATCTGTACTTGGATCTTTCGGATCTGTGCTTGGATCTTTCGGATCTGTACTTGGATCTTTTGGATCGTCCTTGATTTTTGTATTTGTGATGTCATAACCATTTACTTCGGACTTGTATCCCGCTACTGGTTGTTCTTTCACTTCATACTTATACGCTACTCCATTTGCATCGTATGCTGCTAAATCTTTGAATTCATATTTCCAACCTGTTGCTTTGCTTACTTCTTGCGTCGCAATCACTGTACCATTTTGTAGTAGGTCTACTTTGATCATTTCCGGACGATCTGTTGCGTTATCGTCTTTCCATGTCTTCGTTCCTCCTACTTTTGTTTTGCCTACTTTCGTATTTGTGATGTCAGTGCCACTTACTTTGGATTCATATCCGGCTACTGGCTGTTCTTCCACTTCATACTTGTATGCCTTACCTTCTGCATCGTATGCTTGTAGCTTTTCAAACGTATACTTCCAGTTTGTTTCTGCTGTTACTTCTTTTGTATCTACTACTTTACCGTTTTGTAGTAAGTCTACTTTAATCGAGCTTGGACGATCTGTTGCATTGTTATCGTTCCACGTTTTTGTTCCTTCTACTTTCGTTTCGCCTACTTTTGTATTTGCAATATCAGTACCTTTTACTTCGGATTTATATCCAGCTATTGGTTGTTCCTTCACTTCATACTTGTACGCTACTCCGTTTGCATCATACGCTGCTAAATCTTTGAATTCATATTTCCAATCTGTTGCTTTGCTTACTTCTTGCGTCGCAATCACTGCACCATTTTGTAAAAGGTCTACTTTAATCATTTCCGGACGATCTTTCGCGTTATCGTCTTTCCATGTTTTCGTTCCTTCTACTTTTGTTTTGCCTACTTTTGTATTTGTGATGTCATAACCATTTACCTTTGATTCATATCCTGGTACTGGCTGTTCTTTCACTGTATACTCGTAAGGCTTACCTTCCACATCATATGCTTCTAAATCTGCGAATATATATTTCCAACCCATTACTGCTAGTACGTCTTGTGTTTGAATCACGTTCCCGTTTTGTAGTAAGTCTACTTTAATCATTGTCGGACGGTCTGTTGCATTTCCGTCGTTCCACGTCTTCGTTCCTTCTACTTTTGTTTTACCCACTTTTGTATTTGTGATGTCAGTGCCACTTACTTTGGATTCATATCCGGCTACTGGCTGTTCTTTCACTTCATACTTGTACGCTGCTCCGTTTGCATCGTATGCTTGGAGTTTTTCAAACGTATACTTCCAGTTTGTTTCTGCTGTTACTTCTTTTGTATCTACTACTTTACCATTTTGTAGTAAGTCTACTTTGATTGTGCTTGGACGATTTGTTACATTATCGTCTTTCCATGTCTTCGTTCCTTCTACTTTTGTTTCGCCTACTTTTGTATTTGTGATGTCATAACCGTTTACTTCGGATTTATATCCTTCAACTGCTTGTTCTTTCACTTCATACTTGTACGCTACTCCATTTTCATCGTATGCTTGGAGTTTTTCAAACGTGTACTTCCAATTTGTTGCTTTACTTACTTCTTTCGTGTCAATTACTTTACCGTTTTGTAGTAAGTCTACTTTAATCGAGCTTGGACGATCTGTTGCATTGTTATCGTTCCACGTTTTTGTTCCTTCTACTTTTGTTTCGCCTACTTTTGTATTCGTAATGTCATAATCTTTTACTTCAGATTTGTATCCGTCTACCTGTTGTTCTTTCACTTCATACTTGTACGCTACTCCGTTTGTATCGTATGCTTGGAGTTTTTCAAACGTGTACTTCCAATTTGTTGCTTTACTTACTTCTTTCGTGTCAATTACTTTACCGTTTTGTAGTAAGTCTACTTTAATCGAGCTTGGACGATCTGTTGCATTGTTATCGTTCCACGT
>NZ_JAKUFF010000074.1:0-19702 GCF_022663305.1 Bacillus cereus group sp. BfR-BA-01408
TTCGCATTTGAAATAAAAGAGGATGGAGAAATTATTAAACATATTGTGAAAAATAAGAAAGAAGAAAAGGCATCGCTTCCTTCTAAGCCAAATAAGCCAACACCAAATGGAGAAGTGAAACCTTCCGCTGATGTGAAGCCGATGCAACAACCTAGTACTCATAATGAAGTGCGATTACCAGCTACAGGCGGCGTCGGCAATGAATTTACGGTTTTATCCGTTTTAGGACTTGTTTTTATTATTGCTGGTGCTTATGTGTTAAGGATGAAAAATAGAAAAGAAATGTAGAAAAAAACGCCTTGTAATAGAGGCGTTTTTTTAATATCTCAACTTCATCAACAAACTCTTAATTTCCTCATCTTCCATAAAGAGATCATGGTGTTTCTGGGTAATCTTTGCAAGTGCAACGTCGTGATAGAAAAATTCTGTAAAGAACTTTACGAAAGGTTGTGACATTGTTTTCATTGCTTGCCATGACTCTTGCTCTACACCAGCAAATAAAATTTCGCGGTCGTCAACGATGAGCAGTAAATAGCGCTCTAATGCGTTAGGCTCTTCAGCTGGAATTAGAAAATGCATGTTTTCTAATTCTGTTTCGACTTTTCCCACTATAAGGGACTCGGTTTTGACGCCTTGTTTTGCTTTTTCCTCTAATAACGGAAGATATTCTAAAAGAGTATCGTTCCAAGCTGAAATGCGAATCGATTCTTTTGCACTTTCGATGAGCTCTTTACTTTGAACGCGAATAGAAGATTGCATTTTTAAGCTCCATACACGGTCATCTGTAAATGATTTTTTTGATATAGTTGTCTCCAATTCTTTAATATTAGATTGGAATTCTGTCGTTAATTTTTCAATTGCTAGCTTGAGTGGTAATGCTGTGTACAGCTTTTTCTTTTCTGAAACAGAATCCATTACCATTCCTTTATCGATCAGGCGTGCAAGCACTTCATATATTTTAGCTTTTGGCACACCAGAATGCTTCACAATCGTTGTAGCATCTAATGGTTCGTTGCTTGATACGACAACTTCGTAAGCTTGGCTTTCATATTGTGAGAAACCGAATTTTTGTAACATAGTTCCCTCCGAACGAATGAGATGATATAGCTTAAGGATAATGAACTATTTGTTTTTACACAAGTGGTAGTAGGTTTTCTGATGAGATTGAGGTGAGAATTAATTTCAATTTTTTAATTTTATCCATTATACTTAATATAATGATTAATAAGTTTTTAATTCAATGCGAAGGGGATGCTTGGGGGAAGATGTTAAGAAGTTTACGTTTAAAAATTGCGGTAGTATTTTCGGTACTTATTTCTATGATGTTCGTAATATTAGGTACAGCTATGTATCAATTACAGAAAGAGAAGGAAGTGCGCTCCTTAGACCAGTATTCTCAAAATACGATGGATCTTGTGACAGAGCAGTTAACTGCATTTATGCAGCGAATTGAAGAAGATATGGGTCATTATGGAAGCCATGATGATATTCAAAACATGTTACAAGATGGAGTGACTCCAGAAGAAGAAAGCTTTATTTTAAAAGAGTTTTCAAGATTTAAAAAGAACCATCCTGATATTTTAGACGTATACATTGGAACGAAAGATAAAAAAACGTTGAGTGCAAATCTTGCTGACGGAGGAAAAGTACCAGAAGGGTATGATCCAACGAGTCGTCAGTGGTATAAAGCATCAGAATCTGATACAAAATCGATTATTTGGGGGCAACCACAATATGAAATCGCGACAGGTAAGTTAAGTATTGGAGTGTCAAAAGCTATTGTCGGACAAGATGGCTCTGTTTTAGGGGTAGTAGCAATGGATGTATCATTAGGAACAATCCAAAAGCTACTCCATAATATTCAATATAATAATGGCGGAGAAATGTTTATCGTAAATGATAAAAATATTGCTATTGTATATCCAGGGCAAGTAGGAAAAGATGTTTCAAAAGAATCACTTGTAAAAAGTTTAAATAAAGATGAAACAAAATTTGCAGTGACGACATTAGGAGGGAACGATGTAGTAGCCTATAGTCAACTGTTTGATAAGATGAAATGGAAAATTGGGATTGTTTATCCGAAGGACACGATTGATGGGCTATTAAATAGTACGAGAAATACAGTCATTATAATGGCATGTATTAGCTTATTCGTTGGAATTGCAGCTTCATACTTGTTCTCAAGAAGGTTAGCAAGACCGCTGCAACTATTAACGAATCACGTTCAAAAAGTAGCAGAAGGTGATTTAACGTTGCAAATGAAAGTGACAAGTAAGGATGAAGTTGGAGAACTGACGAACCATTTTAATCATATGGTTGAGCAAATGAATGAAATGGTAAGCAAAATTAAAAATAGTGTATCAACCGTGCAACAATCAACGAATAATCTACATTATTTAACGAATGAAACTGTAGCAGCTAGTAGAGAAGTGTCAGGTGCAATGGATGACGTGAGCGGAGGAGCCTCTACGCTTGCTAATAGTGTAGATGAAGTTTCAGAGCAGCTCGAGAATATGGCGCAGTCAGTGGAACAAATGAATAACTCTGTTGGTGAAATAAAAGGTGTGGCTGGCAAAGCTGAAGAGGCATCTAAGCAAGGATTAAATACGATGCGTAATTTAGTTCGTACGAGGGGCCAATCCTCTTCGATTGTTGTTCATACAGAGGAAGCATCCGGAAAGTTAGAGCAAAGGGTTGGATCGATTCAAAATGTTGTAGAGCTTATAAAAGGTATTTCAGATCAAACGAATTTACTTGCTTTAAATGCTTCAATCGAGGCGGCACGTGCGGGTGAACAAGGTAAAGGCTTTGCTGTTGTTGCGGAAGAAGTTCGAAAATTAGCGGAACAATCAAAAGAAGCAACAGTAGAAATTGCGACGATGATTGGTGATGTACAAGTAGAGGTAAGACGAGTTGTAGAAGTTGTAAGTAAATTGAAAGACATTGCGGATATACAAAATAATGTTACGACAGAAGCAGAGGCGGAATTCCGTACCATTATGTCAGTTGTAAATACAATTAGTACTTCAGTGGAACAAATTGTAGAAGAGGTACATAACATCGGTCACGAGCAAGGAGAAATTACAGCGGTCATGCATACAATCGCTGGTACGAGTCAAGAAAGCGCAGCTGTTTCGGAAGAAGTAAATGCTGCAACTGAATCACAAGTGAACCATCTAGAAAAGGTAGCTCATACGATGGAAAGCTTGACGGAGCATATGAGAGACTTAGAAAGATTAGTTGAGCAGTTTAAAATAGAGGAATAACAAATTAGTAAAATGATGCGTATTTCGGTAAAATAGACAATGGATATATAAGAAGCAAGTATAGGAGGAAGACTACTATGGCAATTGTTGACGTATCGATTATTCCAGTAGGAACAAGTAATCCAAGTGTGAGTGAATATGTAGCAGAAGTACAAAAGGTGCTAGAGAAAAACTCAGATCGTGTGAAATATCAATTAACACCAATGAATACAATTATTGAAGGAGATCTTCCTGTCATTCTAGAAGTAATTCAACAAATGCATGAAGTTCCATATACGAAAGGTGCACAGCGCGTTGCAACAACAATTCGTATCGATGATCGTCGTGATAAAGTAAGCACAATGGAGAAGAAATTAAACTCTGTTCGATCAAAATTATAAAGAAAAGCAGCGATCTTCGCTGCTTTTTTCATATAGGAGGTAGATAAGATGAGTGAAAAGTTTAACGAACAATTTGACGGGTTGTTAGAGAAATACACGGAACTATTACTTGGAGAGAGCAATGAAGAGAGAAAAGAACAGGTACAGAAGTGGGCACTGTATTCTTACATAGCAAAGACGATGCCAGCTTTAGTGAAGCACTGGAATGAAACTTATCCCGATGCGAAAGAAGAGATGGTGCAGTTAATTACACATATTAAAAGGCTGAATGAAGAGAAGAGAAATGAGCAATAAAAAAACTCGAGGTAAATATAATCTCAAGTTTTCTGTATTAATATCCTCATATAATTTACATGGAATATAAAGGGTTTTATAGGCATGTCGAATATTTTCGGCATGCCTATTTTGTGCCTATTAAACTCTATTTTTCTAAATGTCGAAAAATATTTCAGGCATATTTATAAGCGAGAATATAGGTTTTTAAATGTTTTTATAGTATTTTATAAATTATCTAAATAATTATTTGTATCCAATAATTTTAAACAATGATATAATTTCGAAGAGGGGTAAAAAACAGATAAATTAAGTCATAGGGGTGAATTACATGGAACAATTAATGCGAAATTCGTTTCTTTTCTTATCTAAAAATAAAGCGCTAACAAAACTGGCTAAAAAGTACGGTTTACGCTTTGGTGCAGGTCGCTTTGTCGCAGGGGAGACAATTGAATTAGCGACAGCAGCTATTAAACAATTAAACAAGCAAGGACTTTGCGTAACAATCGATTATTTAGGGGAATTCGTTGATAATGAAGCGGAAGCAAATGAAATGGCTAACCAATCGATTGAAGCAATCCGTGCAATTGGAAGAGAAGGTCTTGATTCGCAACTTTCTTTAAAGATGACTTCTATGGGGCTAGATATCTCTGATGAAATCGTAATGAACAATATGCGCCGCATTTTAGAAGCTGCAAAAGAAAATGGTGTGTTCGTTACAATTGATATGGAAGATTATACACGCTGTGGAAAGACAATTGATATCTTTAAACAGTTAAAGTCTGAGTACGATAATATTGGTACTGTTATTCAAGCTTACCTATATCGTACAGAAAAAGATATTGAGGACTTAAATGCTTATAATCCTAATTTACGTCTTGTAAAAGGGGCTTATAAAGAACCTGAAGAAGTGGCGTTCCCGGACAAGAAAGATGTAGATGACAATTATAAAAAGATTATTAAAATGCACTTATTAAATGGAAATTATACTGCAATTGCTTCACATGACGAAGCGATTATTGAATATACAAAAAAACTTGCCGAAGAACACAACATTCCAAGGGATCAATTTGAATTCCAGATGTTATACGGTATTCGTAATGAGCGTCAACTTGAGCTAGTAAAAGAAGGTTACAAAATGCGTGTTTACGTACCTTATGGAAACGACTGGTATGGTTACTTCATGCGTCGTCTAGCAGAGCGTCCAGCAAACGTTGCGTTCGTATTAAAAGGTATGGTTAAAAAATAACCAAGGAGAAAATACTCCTTGGTTATTTTAATTGCTGAAATGCGTAATGTGCCATTTTCTTCGTATCAGGATACAGTTGCTTGCGAGTGGAAGATAATACAACATTAATGACACGTTTACCGTCTTTCTCATCCACTGTTACGACTGTATATTTTCCGAGTGCTGATAGACCGCTTTTACTTCCAATTGCATATGGATCGTCATATAGTTCTTCTCGTCCATAGTTTGCAATCTTTGGAGAGCGTTCTGAAGTATGTAGAGTTGTACGCGTTGAATTCATATATTCTAAAACAACTGGGTATTTTAATGCTTCTTTCGTAATTATAGCAATGTCATATGGTGATACTTTGTTTCCTAGTGCATCAGCACCACTTGCGTTTTTGAAAGTCGCATGCTTTGTACCAAGTTCCTTCGCTCTAGCATTCATCATTTTTACAAATTCATTTTTTGATCCTGCAATATGTTCTGCAATGGATTCAGCTATTGGGTCTGCACTAATGATAAGCATCAGTTTTAATGCCTCATCACGTTTTAACTTTTCCCCAGCACGAAGTTTAATTTTCTTACTTTGGCTTTCTGTTTTAATTGCGTTTTCTGTAACTGTAATTTCTTCATCTTCTTTTACATTCTCTAGTAAAAGAAGGGTTGTCATCATTTTGGCTATACTAGCCGGATAAGAGCGTTCGTCCTCTCTTTTTCCATACAAAATTTCACCTGTGTCTGCATCAATTGTAATGCCGTATTGCCCAGTGATATTAGGTTGATCAGCTCTTACAGCTTGTTGTCTTTGTGCGTAAGAGAAGAAAATCATCCCTGTAAATAGTGTGGCAATCATTACAATCATAACTATTGTTCGTTTCATTATAATTCCCTCATTTGTTACAAATAAATTGGGCAGAAAAAGCAGCCATTACCCATTATGCCACGTTCTCTGCCCAAAAATATAGCGTTATTTTTCGCCCATATTATGCTTCTTATATTGTTGGTTATTGCCTTGACGTCCTTTTTCTACGCCTCGATCAGTTGGGCCAGCGTTTCCTGTCACACTTGCTGCGCTAATTCCAGCCTTTGAAGGGTTCTTCTTAAGTTTTGCCATATATATTCCTCCAGTTTCGTCAGATTATAAAAAGGGAAAGTGTATTTTAGTGAAGAAAATACATATATAGCATGGGCAAATAAAAGAAAAATATTTATTTCAGAAAATTTTATCAATAAATATATTGCGAAAATTTAAACAGTATCATATATTTATTAGTAGAGGCTCACTCATTGATTGCGACTTATGTCGAAAAATTGAATGAGCATTCATTCAAGAATAGGGGGAGAATTGGATGTTCCAAATTAAAAAGGCTGCTGTTCTAGGGTCAGGCGTAATGGGTTCAGGAATTGCGGCACACTTAGCTAATATTGGTATTCCGACATTATTGCTTGATATTGTACCACCTGCGCTTACGAAAGAAGAAGAAGCGAAGGGACTTACATTAGAACATAAAAGTGTGAGAAATCGTTTTAGTAATACGGCACTACAAAAACTATTAAAGCAAAAACCAGCTCCTCTGACAGTGAAAGGAAATTTAGCACTGATTGAAGCAGGTAACTTAGAAGATGACCTTGAGCGTCTAGCTGATGTAGATTGGATTATTGAAGTAGTAGTTGAAAACTTAGATATTAAAAGGAAACTATTTGAAAAAGTAGATGCTGTTCGTAAACCGGGTTCTATCGTAAGCTCGAATACGTCAGGCATTTCAGTTGAAAAAATGGCAGAAGGTCGTTCAGACGACTTCCAGAAACACTTCTTAGGCACACACTTTTTTAACCCACCACGATATTTAAAACTTCTAGAGGTAATACCGACGAAAGAAACTGATCCACAAGTATTAAGCTTCATGAAACTATTTGGCGAAGACGTTCTTGGAAAAGGCGTTGTTATCGCAAAAGACACACCAAACTTTATTGGAAACCGCATCGGTACGTACGGTTTATTAGTAACTCTTCAAGAGATGGTAAAACGCGGCTATAGCATTGGGGAAGTTGATTCAGTAACAGGCCCACTTATTGGTCGTCCGAAGAGCGCAACGTTCCGTACATTAGATGTTGTCGGTTTAGATACATTCGTACACGTTGCAAATAACGTATATGAAAACGTACAAGAAGAAGAGCGCGATGTATTTAAAGTACCAGCTTTCATGCATGACATGCTTGATAAAAAATGGCTTGGAAGCAAAACAGGTCAAGGCTTCTTCTTAAAACAAGGAAAAGAAATTTTAGAATTAAATCCAGAAACGATGGAGTACGAAGCTCGTAAAAAATTAAAAGCTGCATCGATCGAGTTAAGTAAACAAGAAAAAGGTTTATCGAATAAATTGAAAGCGCTTGTATATGCGAAAGACCGCGCAGGAGAGTTGTTATGGAATATCATCACACCGACTCTTTTATACTCTGCAAAACTGCATAAAGAAATTGCTGACGATATCGTTGCAATTGACCAAGCGATGAAGTGGGGCTTCGGCTGGGAGCAAGGACCGTTTGAAGTTTGGGATGCAATTGGCGTTGAAAAGTCCGTTCAAAAGATGGAAGAAAACGGCGTAGTTGTTCCTGCTTGGGTGAAAGAAATGTTAGAGAAAGGTTTCACTACTTTCTACAAACATGATAACGGAGATAGCTACTATTACGATAATGGCGAATATAAGCTAATTGAACGTAATAAAAAAGCAATTTCTCTTAAGCAATTAAAAGCGAAAAATGGCGTATTAAAGAAAAATAGCGGAGCGAGCTTAATTGATTTAGGAGACGGCATCCTTTGTTTAGAATTCCATTCGAAGAGCAATGCGATCGGTATGGATATTACGCAAATGATTAACTACGCTGTTGATGAAGTAGAAAAGAATTATAAAGGTCTTGTTATCGGTAACCAATCGAAGAACTTCTGCGTTGGTGCGAACTTAGCAATGATCTTAATGGAAGCACAAGACGACAACTACTTTGAAATTGAGTGGGTTGTGAAAAACTTCCAAGCTGCAATGATGAAAATTAAATACTCTTCTAAGCCAGTTGTAGCAGCACCATATGGTATGACGCTTGGCGGAGGTACAGAAGTTTGCTTACCAGCAGCGAGCATTCAAGCTTCTAGTGAAACGTATATGGGCTTAGTAGAAGTTGGTGTTGGCTTAATCCCTGGCGGAGGCGGTAATAAAGAGCTATACATTAAGCACTTAAATAAAATGGCAAACGGCGTAGAGTTTGATCTGCAAAAAGTTGCAAATAAAGTGTTCGAAACAGTCGCAATGGCGAAAGTTTCCACTTCAGGACAAGAAGCAGTTTCTCATAACTTCTTAGGTGATAAAGACGGTATTAGTGTGAATGGTGATCACTTACTATACGATGCGAAACAGAAAGCACTTGCTTTATATGAAGCTGGTTATAAAGCGCCGATTCGTAAAAAGATACCGGTTGTTGGTGAAACAGGATATGCAACACTTGCACTTGGTGCAGAAGCAATGCATTTATCTGGTTACATTTCAGAGTACGATCTTCACATTGCGAAGAAACTTGCATATGTCATTGCGGGCGGAAAAGTACCGTATGGAACAGAAGTTGATGAGCAGTATTTATTAGATGTAGAACGCGAAGCATTTATTAGCTTAGTAAGTGAGATGAAATCACAAGCAAGAATGCAGCACATGCTTGTAAAAGGAAAGCCATTACGTAACTAATAACGAGGGGAGATATCGTTCATGAGAGAAGCTGTCATTGTTGCGGGAGCAAGAACACCAATTGGAAAAGCAAAGAGGGGTTCATTAAAAACAGTTCGTCCTGACGATCTAGGGGCGTTAGTAGTAAAGGAAACGTTAAAGCGTGCGAATTATGAAGGACCAATCGATGATTTAATTTTCGGTTGTGCGATGCCAGAAGCAGAGCAAGGTTTAAATATGGCTCGTAATATCGGCGGATTAGCAGGACTTTCTTACGATGTTCCAGCTATTACAATTAACCGTTACTGTTCTTCAGGTTTACAAAGTATCGCTTACGGAGCAGAGCGCATTATGCTTGGTCACTCAGAAGCTGTATTATCAGGCGGAGCGGAATCAATGAGTTTAGTTCCAATGATGGGACACGTTGTTCGTCCAAATAGCCGCCTTGTAGAAGCAGCTCCAGAATATTATATGGGTATGGGACATACAGCAGAGCAAGTTGCTGTGAAATATGGAATTTCTCGTGAAGAGCAAGATGCATTTGCAGTAAGAAGTCATCAACGTGCTGCGAAAGCATTAGCTGCAGGAAACTTTGCTGATGAAACAGTACCTGTAGATGTAACGTTACGTACTGTTGGATCAAATAACAAACTGCAAGAAGAAACAATCACTTTCACGCAAGACGAAGGTGTAAGAGCAGAAACGACGATAGACATTTTAGGTAAATTACGTCCAGCATTTAACGTTCGCGGTTCTGTAACAGCTGGTAACTCTTCACAAATGAGTGATGGTGCAGCATCTGTATTATTAATGGACCGTGAAAAAGCAGTAAGCGATGGTATGAAGCCACTTGC
Source organism: Bacillus cereus group sp. BfR-BA-01408 (assembly GCF_022663305.1). Classification (NCBI taxonomy): domain Bacteria; kingdom Bacillati; phylum Bacillota; class Bacilli; order Caryophanales; family Bacillaceae; genus Bacillus; species Bacillus cereus group sp. BfR-BA-01408. The sequence goes on from NZ_JAKUFF010000074.1 coordinate 9,715, forward strand.
GAAATTCCGTTCATTTGCAGTAGCGGGTGTACCACCAGAAGTAATGGGAATTGGCCCAATCGCAGCAATTCCGAAAGCATTAAAACTAGCTGGCTTAGAGCTATCTGATATTGGCTTATTCGAACTAAATGAAGCATTCGCTTCTCAATCGATTCAAGTTATTCGTGAACTTGGTTTAGATGAAGAAAAAGTAAACGTAAACGGCGGTGCAATCGCACTTGGACATCCACTTGGCTGTACAGGAGCAAAACTAACACTATCTCTTATTCACGAAATGAAACGCCGCAACGAACAATTCGGTATCGTAACAATGTGTATCGGCGGCGGAATGGGAGCAGCGGGAGTGTTTGAATTACTATAAAAAAAGTGCAGGTGGCTTGCTCAGAACAGGAGGGCGTTGGAAGCCCTGACGAAGAGGCGCTTTTTGCCTCACAGGAAGGGGGGAAACGACCGACTGTTCTAGCCACTGGAACTGGATTATAAAAAAGTGCAGGTGGCCCGTTCAGAACGAGACGTCACCAATGCAAAGAATGGAAGCAACAAAGGTTTATAAAAACAAAAGGGAGAGCCAGCTTCTTTCAAAATGAGAGAAGCGGCTTATGAAAATATGAAGGAGGAAATTTTCATGGAAAAAACAGTAGGAAATGCGGTTAAAGGCGGTAGCTTTTTAGTAGATGAGATTACGATTGATCAAGTGTTTACGCCAGAAGATTTTTCATCTGAGCATAAAATGATTGCAAAAACGACAGAGGACTTTATCGTAAATGAAGTTCTTCCAGAGCTTGAATATTTAGAGCAACATGAGTTTGATCGTTCTGTTCGTCTTTTAAAAGAAGCTGGGGAACTTGGTTTATTAGGCGCTGACGTACCAGAAGAGTACGGCGGAATTGGTCTTGATAAAGTAAGCTCAGCGTTAATCGCAGAGAAATTCTCTCGCGCTGGTGGCTTTGCAATTACTCACGGTGCTCACGTAGGTATCGGATCGTTACCAATCGTATTATTCGGTAACGAAGAGCAAAAGAAAAAGTATTTACCATTACTTGCAACTGGTGAAAAATTAGCGGCATACGCATTAACAGAGCCAGGTTCAGGATCTGACGCATTAGGTGCAAAAACAACGGCACGTTTAAATGCAGAAGGTACACATTACGTATTAAATGGTGAAAAACAGTGGATTACAAACTCTGCATTCGCTGACGTATTTATCGTATATGCAAAAATTGATGGAGAGCACTTCTCAGCATTTATCGTAGAGAAAGACTATGCTGGTGTATCTACAAGCCCAGAAGAAAAGAAAATGGGTATTAAATGTTCTTCAACTCGTACGCTAATTTTGGAAGATGCGTTAGTACCGAAAGAAAACTTACTTGGCGAAATCGGTAAAGGTCATATTATCGCATTCAACATTTTAAATATCGGTCGTTATAAATTAGGTGTTGGTACAGTTGGATCTGCGAAACGTGCAGTAGAAATTTCAGCACAATATGCAAACCAACGTCAACAGTTCAAACAACCAATCGCTCGCTTCCCATTAATTCAAGAGAAACTTGCGAATATGGCAGCAAAAACATATGCAGCTGAAAGCTCTGTATATCGTACAGTAGGCTTATTCGAAAGCCGCATGAGCACATTATCTGAAGAAGAAGTAAAAGACGGTAAAGCAGTAGCAGCTTCTATCGCTGAATATGCAATCGAGTGTTCTTTAAACAAAGTATTCGGTTCTGAAGTACTAGACTATACAGTAGATGAAGGTGTTCAAATTCACGGTGGTTACGGATTTATGGCAGAGTACGAGATTGAAAGAATGTACCGCGATTCTCGTATTAACCGTATTTTCGAAGGAACGAATGAAATTAACCGCCTAATCGTACCAGGTACGTTCTTACGTAAAGCGATGAAAGGTGAATTACCACTTCTTCAAAAAGCACAAAAATTACAAGAAGAGTTAATGATGATGATGCCAGAAGAAGTAGGCGATGAGCCATTAGCACTTCAAAAATATTTAGTAAATAACGCGAAGAAAATCGGCTTAATGGTAGCTGGATTAGCTGCTCAAAAATACGGTAAAGCATTAGATAAAGAACAAGAAATTCTTGTGAATATCGCTGACATCGTAAGCAACCTATACGCAATGGAGTCAGCTGTTCTTCGTACAGAAAAAGCAATTAAAACAACTGGTCTTGAAAAGAATAAACAAAAAGTGTTATACACTGAAGTATTCTGCCAAGAAGCATTCAACGAAATCGAAGCAGATGCGAAAGAAACACTTATCGCAGTTGAAAACGGCGACATGCTGCGCATGATGTTATCATCATTACGTAAATTAACTCGTCACACACCACTTAACGTAATTCCGAAGAAACGTGAAATTGCTGCGAAAATTTTAGAAGATGAGCGTTACACGGTTTAATATTTTTAAAGAAAAGTAGTCGTATAAACGACTACTTTTCTTTTTTTTTCTGAAAAAATAAAGTTTTTAGTGACATAAAACTAATACCATTAGTATAATAAAACTAATGGTATTAGTTTTTGTAAAAAGGGAGATGGGAATATGAGAATGATGCATGAAAAAACGGTATATCAATTGTCATTTTTGCCAAGAGTGTTTCCTGTGAATTGTTACTTTATAGAGGAAGAAGATGGTTTAACTTTAATTGATGCTGCTTTGCCATATAGCGCAAAAGGAATTTTACAGGCGGCTGAGAAAATAGGAAAACCAATTACGAATATTGTATTAACACACGCGCATGATGATCACATCGGTGCATTAGACGCATTAAAGGAAGTGCTTCCTCATGTTCCAGTCTATATTTCTAAAAGGGACGCAAAGCTGTTAGAAGGAGATACGACGTTACAAAAGGATGAACCGAATATACCGATAAAAGGCGGTGTACCTAAAAAAGTAAAAACGGTACCTGATGTTTTATTGGAAGATGGCGACCGAGTTGGATCGCTTCTTGCGATTATGACACCGGGACATACGCCAGGCTCCATGTCGTTTCTTGATGTACGAAATAAAGCTCTTATTGTTGGGGATGCATTCCAAACGAGAGGAGGTACGGCTGTTTCGGGACAAATGAAATTTTGGTTTCCGTTTCCAGCGATGGCAACGTGGAGTAAAGAAATATCATTACAAAGTGCAGAGAAGCTAAGAGAATATGAGCCGTCCTTGCTTGCGGCAGGGCATGGGAAAATGATAAACGATCCAGGGGCTGTCATAGAGCTTGCTATTAAGGAAGCTAAGCGAAATATAGAAAGTAGAAAAGAGGGTTAATTTATGTCACCGAGAATCGGACTTACATTACAGAAAATTGTAGAAACAGCAGCAGAAATTGCAGATACAAATGGAATACAAGAAGTAACGTTAGCTTCATTAGCGCAAACATTAGGGGTACGTTCACCTTCGCTATACAATCATGTGAAAGGTTTACAAGATGTACGGAAACATCTTGGTATTTACGGAATCAAGCAGCTGTATAACAAACTGGAAGAAGCGGCCGAGGGTAAACGGATGGATGAAGCAATTCATGCTTTAGGAGAAGCGTATGTAGCATTCGTACGCAAACATCCTGGACTATATGAAGCAACCTTTTTACGAGATGAAGAAGTAAGAAAAGCAGGTGACGGAATTGTAAAGCTTTGTCTTCAAGTTTTACAACAGTACGGCTTAGAAGGAGAGAATGCACTTCATGCGACACGTGGATTCAGAAGTATTTGTCATGGATTTGCGTCGATTGAACAGCAGGGCGGATTTGGTTTGCCGTTAGATTTGGATATAAGTTTACATGTATTGTTGGAAACGTTTATTAAAGGATTACGTGGAATGAGAGAGTGAATAAGAGGAGAGACAACATGAAGTTGTTGCTGAGGATGCTTTTTATATAGCAGGCTTTGATTTGCTGGAGGGACAATGACAAAAGGATGTGAAGTGAAATGTTTGCAGGACATTTTGGCTTAGCGGCAGCAGTAAAAGCCAAGTCACATAAACTACCACTTTGGGCTCTTATGGTAAGCTCACAATTGTTGGATATCATTTTTTTGCCGCTGTATATTTTAGGAGTAGAGACAATTGAACCTATTAATAGGAATAGTTATGGTGAAGCAATCATTCATGCGGATTACACACATTCTTTAATAGGAGCACTGTTTATTGCTTTTGTTGCAGGAATAGTGGGGAAAAGGTTTTGGGGCAAGCGGAGTGGTTTTGTTATAGGGGCTGTAGTTTTTAGTCATTGGATTTTAGATTTACTTGTGCACCGTGCTGATTTGCCGTTACTTCCGGGCAATTACGGAGACTTACCTATGCTCGGTTTTGGATTGTGGCGATTTCCGGCTATTAGTATCATATTGGAATGTATTCTTATTGCAGTAGGTGGTATATTATACTTCCGATATATTGTTTCAAGTGCGGGCGCACAAAAGAAATTTATAGCACAAGTAACTGGTGGATTGGTATTTGGATTATTAATTCTTTCGTTACTTATCAGTATAGTGTCTTGAATATGAATAGCCGGGAACCTTAGAAATGATTCTAAGGTTTTTTTAGTGCATATGATCCCAAAAGAATGGTAGGTTTTTCCTTATTAAATAATATTATTTAGCAGGTTTAAAAAATGTGTATATGGCTAAGGAAAGGCAAACGAAAATAAATGCAATAGGATCTTGATATGGACTAGGCTCAGAGCCCTTCTGGATTTCTGTAAGGAAGTCGTGGGTTTTCATGTTCATTGCTCCTTTAACTATTAAGTTTTATATGATGCGAGGTTTATGGTGAATAGGAAGTGTTTTTTGAAATTTCATATAATAATTATTGCATAGCAATTCTATTCCTAAAACTATAAAATATAAAGTTTTTATAATATGTAAAATTGCATATTATTCTTTTTGTAAAATTTGTTATATTATCTTTATATTTAAATTAAAGGATTTTAATGATATAAATGAGAATAACTGGAGGGATACTGTGAGTAAAACAGTGTTAGAAGCGTATAGTGCAGAAAGAAAAATAGAGAATATAACATATAAAAATCTATTTGTAATGATAGCAATGATTATAGGGATTTCACTCCTAGGAGGATTATTCCTTGGTTTAGCCTTTGGGATTTATGGAGAAGAAGCATTAAGTACTAAATTAGAAGGATATTATTTGCTCTTATTCGATGCATCTGTTGTTGCTATCGTTTTATTAGCTTATAAACCGGTTCTTCATTTTATTAAATCTATTTGGGATTTATCCGTTTTGAAGAGTGGGAAGACATATTTATATCTATTAATTGGTTTTATTATCATTGCAGTATCACAATATTTAATGTTACATGTATTTAGTTTTGAAAGTGCAGCAGAACAAAAGGAACAATTAGGGAGTTTAGGGCTTCAAAATAGCATACAAAGTATTATATATGTGTTAAGTGTTGCTATCATTACACCGGTTAAAGAAGAAATTTTATTTCGAGGTATTTTATATCGATTTTTAGAAAAGAGATATAATTTTTTAGTTAGTATCATGATTTCTTCCTTCGTTTTTGGAATTCTTCATGGAGGTCTTCTAATTACGGCAACGATTATGGGAATGGTATTTGCAATGTTATACAAAAAGACACAATCTATTATACCTGGTATTATTTTACATATTGTATGGAACTTACTTGTGAGTATAAGTATGATTGTATCTCTATAAAAATAAATACATAACCAGTATAAAAGATGAATGGCTTAGCTATTCATCTTTTATTTTGTATGCACGTGAAAAAGTTAATTTATGTATACAATCAAAAAATAGCTAAATACTAACAGTGAACGAATAAAGAAAGGTAGGAGTATTCTATGCAAAATTTAACAGAGCTTGAAGTAGAAAACTTACGTCATTTAATTGGTGGACATGCAACAATTATTAACAAGTTGGAGCAGTATGCACAGACGTGTACGGATCCACAACTGAAACAAATGCTACAAAAAGATGCGCAAGATGCACGAAATACGAAACAACAATTAATGACTTTCTTAGGATAGGAGGAAGCGAAAGATGAATGAAAAAGATATGGTAAATGATTATTTAGCAGGATTAAATGCAAGTTTAACAAGTTATGCAAATTATATCGCTCAGTCTGATAATGAACAGTTACACCAAACGTTAATTCAAATTCGTAATCAGGATGAGATGCGTCAACGTAATATGTATGAGTATGCAAAGCAAAAGAGTTATTACAAGCCAGCAGCACCTGCGAATCCGATGATTGTACAACAATTAAAAAGCCAATTAAGTGCGGAATAACAGAAAAAAGAAAACGAGCGAATCTATTCGCTCGTTTTCTTTTTGTATATGTCAATAAATACATAATAAATATTTTTCCAGTTGTAACAAATATGACGAAAATGTAATATAACAATTCACAAAAAGGACAAAACTTTGCTCAATATTTCACAAAGTATCCATGGTTTATATCGTGGGAATCTCTATAATTAGGAGTGTAAAGAACAAAAGAAATAGATTATATGATCAATTAGGAGAGATTGCTATGAAACGAAATACAAGAAAAATTGCAATTATCGGTACTGGATTAGTTGGATCAAGTTGTGCATATTCCATTGTGAATCAAGGCATTTGCGAAGAGCTATTATTAATTGATATAAATCATGAACGTGCAGTTGGGGAAGCGATGGATTTATCACACTGCATTAACTTTACAAATACAAGAACAAAAGTATATGCAGGAAGCTATGAAGACTGCAAAGATATGGATATTGTTATTATTACAGCAGGACCAGCACCAAAGCCAGGGCAAAGTCGCTTAGATACTTTAGGAGCGAGTGCGAAGATTATGGAAAGTGTTGTTGGTGGCGTAATGGAAAGTGGATTTGACGGTATTTTCTTACTTGCATCGAACCCAGTTGATATTATTACATATCAAGTGTGGAAATTATCTGGATTACCTAGAAATCGTGTGATCGGTACTGGTACATCACTAGATTCTTCTCGCTTACGAACAATTTTATCTGAAATGTTACATGTAGATCCTCGTAGTATTCACGGGTATTCATTAGGGGAACATGGTGATTCTCAAATGGTTGCTTGGTCACACGTAACTGTTGGTGGAAAACCAATTCTGCAAATTTTAGAAGAGAAAAAAGATCAATTTGGTGAAATAGATTTAGATGAAATTGTTGAGAAGACTGCAAAAGCTGGATGGGAAATTTATAAACGTAAAGGAACAACTTATTACGGAATCGGAAATTCTCTAGCATATATTGCGAGCTCAATCTTTAACGATGATTACCGTGTCATTGCTGTATCAGCTATTTTAGATGGTGAGTATGGTGAATATGATCTTTGCACAGGAGTACCAGCTATTATTACTAGAGACGGTATAAAAGAAATTGTAGAACTAAACTTAACAGAAGATGAAGAATCTCGATTCGCAAAATCAAACGACATTTTACGTGATTATATGAAAACAATTGGTTACTAACTTATAGGAGAAGGTGAAACAAATGAAGGAATATATAATGTCTCGTGTATTTAAAGCTTCTGCTGGAATTGCACAAGGTATTTTCGTATCCCTCGGAATTGGTTTACTGATCGAAAATATAGGAAGAATTGTTGATATTCCGTTGCTTATTACAATCGGAGTTGTTGCAAAATCACTTATGGCACCAGCCATTGGTGCCGGAATTGCTTTTATGCTCGGTGCAAATGGCCTTGTAATCTTCTCGGCTATGGTAGCTGGAGCGATTGGTGCCGGATCCATTTCAATTACTGAAGCAGGTCTAATTATTAAAACAGGTGAGCCAATCGGAGCATTATTAACAGCGACTTTAGCTGTATATATTGGTAAACGTTTAAGTGGAAAAACTGCGTTAGATATGATGCTCGTTCCATTTGCGGCCATATTAGGTTCTGGTTTAGTCGGTATTTGGTTATCTCATAATATTACTCCTGTTTTAAATACAGTTGGAGCATTCATTAAAGATAGCTCAGCTGGTAGCCCGTTCATCGCTTCTATCGTTATTGCGGTAGTTTGGGGACTATTACTTATCTCCCCAGCTTCATCAGCTGCGTTAGCGATCGCACTTAGCTTAGACGGTGTTGCAGGTGGTGCTGCTCTTGCAGGCTGCGTTGCTCAGTTTATCGGATTCTCTGTTATCTCAGCGAAAGAAAATAATTTAGGCGGCATATTAGCTCAAGCACTTTGTACTCCGAAAGTACAGTTGCCAAATATCACTAAAAATCCAATGATTCTCGTCCCAACTGTTGTCGCCAGTGCGATAGTTGGTCCAGTATCAGCATTAATTTTCCAACTGGAAGCAGGAAAAGAAATTGCAGGTCTTGGATTAAGTTCCCTTATCGCACCAATTAATTTAATTTCCAGCGAAGGATGGGAAGTTGTCCCAGCGATGGTAATCACTTATATCGTCATTCCAGTAGCTGTTTCTTATATACTTTACATTGCTCTTAAAAAAGCAGGTCGTATTCACTCTGGTGATATGACTGTACCGCAATCTTAACTTGAAAATCTCCCTTTATATAGAGAAAAGCAGACTGAGAAGCCACAGTCTGCTTTTTACATTTTTTGATTTTGTTTTACTGGAACACGTACTGTTTCTTTTGCTAATAACAGCTGAACGCCGAAGTATAGTATGCTTGCAAGCGTCATTCCAGAGATGGCGTCTACAAATGCATGTTGCTTCGTAAATAGCGTTGATAAAATAATAAGCGTACCGAAGAAGGTAAGAATGTAATATTCAAAAGCATGTTGTTCTCTACGTTTAAAGGCAGCTAGCATAATGACAAATGTAGTAAGAACATGAATGCTCGGGAAACAATTTACCGGTTGATCGATACTATAAATATAGCGGACTAGTTCAGAAAACACGTCTGATCCAACGACGGTTGGACGTGGTACAGTTGTCTGCCAAAAATAATAAATGGAAAAACAAGCAAGTTTTCCGAGAATGATACTACTTAAAGTGACATAATATTGTTTTCGATCTGCAAAGCAGTAATAAATAAGTGCGCCGTATAAGTAAGGAAACCAAAGTAAATAAGGAATAATAAATGCTTTCACAAATGGAATCCAATCATCTACTACAGTTGTGACATCTACTGCGTGTACAGTCGATTTATTTAATACATCGTAAAGGGGACTTACGAGTACGAGTAGAAGTATATAACTTAACGGAAGAAAAGATGAAAGTTTAAATTTCTTCATGATAATCTCCTATGTTTAGTAATGTAAGTAAATTCAATTGATTATAATATAGAAACGTAATTTGGGCTATCGATTTTGCTTACATTTTCTTGAATGAACCTTACGTTTTTGTCACTTGACTGAAAAGAAGGGGAGGGTGCTAAATGAAGCGTTTATCGTATTTCTTAGTTTTTATATTGATATGCCTAGCGAGTGCTGGGTGTGCAAAGGATAAAGAAGGAGAGAAATTAGAATATAACGGAAGAGCACTCGTAATTGGAGTTGTTGGAGAAAAACCGAAAGATACGTTTAGGAATGTAAAGTTTGAGGAAATGAAGTTAGAGGAACTGGAAAAGAAATCTAAGGAAGTAGATGGTTTTCTCATAATGAAAGATCACTTTCAAGAAGCCTCAACAGAGCAATATAAAAATGTATTTTCATCACTAAAGAAACCAGTATTTTTTATCGGTTTACAAGATAAATCATATTCGATTTTTATTACAAAAGGGATAGAGTATAACAGTGCCCGAAAAGATGTAAATGCGATGTATACGCAAGGGTTTGCAAATATCGGAAGTGGTGAAGGACAACAATGGGCAGTGGGTTTATCGAATGGCGGAAATACTGAAGAAAGCATTCATAATATGTATATCGTCGTATTTCAAACAATTGCAGATTATTTAAGTCGATAATGAAGGAGCCTGTAAACTAGGCTTCTTATTTTTTAAATAAACGTTTGTTTAAGAAGTATGTTCGGTAGGAAGAAACTGATGGAGCTCAGGGGGTGAACAAAGAAAAAAGGG